>CAJQND010000022.1 GCA_905479595.1 uncultured Hyphomicrobiales bacterium | reverse complement strand
TTGCCTGACGCAGCACAATTACTGTTGGACCAGGCTTATATTCTCGATGGGGAACCACTCAAAGACCCGGTCGGATTTGCCCGGCGGATGTCGGAAGTTATGGAAAAAGCGATGGGGTAGCTTTGGAGTAGCGATGGTCTAGTGCGTCTTGTCGTGTTCGCCGCCGCGCACGATACCAGCACCAAGAATTGGGCCATTGCCGCTTGCCTGCAGCAGTACAACACAATCATCAACGCCTGCGGGCATCAGCTCCGACATCGGTAAATTGATGGTCGTGGCATCGCCGTGCCACATGCCAACTGGCATAATCTGGCGTACCACATTGTGATAGGAGATCGACTTTCCGCGATTTTCGCCATGGGAAATCTCTTGCTTAACTTCACGGCTTACCAGCATCAACCACACAGTGGCGTCCTTGCGCTGGGCGGGCGAAAGCGCATCCCCGACCTTAATTGAAAGCTGCTTCTTGTCATGGGTAAATGTGAGCGGCACGAATTCGCTGGCCGGACGTTTCAACTGCGAACTGATCGCGGAATTTACCTTGCTCTTGGAACTGCCGACAAAATGATTGCCGCCATTCACCACTATTTGCGGCGTATAGACCCTGCCATCACCACGATGCGCGGCATAATCTTTCTGGCGTCGTGAATTCTCCGGCCGGCCAAGAGTATCTTTCCAGCCGAGATAATCCCAGTAATCGACATTAAAAGATAACGAGATGACATTCGGCTGATCTTGCAACGTGCCCAGAAATTTATCGGCAGGTGGACAAGAACTACATCCCTGGCTGGTGAACAGTTCAACAACTGCCACAGGCTCGCTTGTCGCCGCGAGCGAATGTGGAGTGGGAAGGAAGACACCTGAGAGCAGCACCAACGCTAATCCGCACAACAAGACCCGCCGGGATATGGAACTTAGTTTTTTCATGGTCCACAAACTAGGGAAACCCCATCTCAAATGCGAGTAACGATGGAGTGAGAGGTAAAAAATATGCCGCGTCCCTGAGTTTACAGGAACGCGGCATGTAATCGCAAACAAATTACTGGATAACTTTAATTTAGGCTGCCTTGGCAAGGTTCCTGAGCACGTAATGCAGGATGCCACCATTACGGTAATACTCTAGTTCATCCAGTGTATCGATACGGCAAAGCAGAGAGATTTTCTTCTTCTTGCCATCCGCATAGGTGATTACGGCAGGCACGTTCATGCCAGGTTTCATGCCGTCTTCAAGCGCAGAAATGCTCACTTGTTCTGCACCGGTCAGTTTCAATTTCGACCAGGACTGACCATTGGTGAATTGCAACGGCAACACGCCCATGCCGATCAGGTTGGAACGGTGAATACGTTCAAAGCTTTCAGCAATTACGGCCCGAACACCCAAAAGCCTTGTGCCTTTGGCGGCCCAGTCACGTGATGAGCCGGTACCATATTCTTTACCCGCCAGCACCACCAGCGGCACATCAGCGTCGCGATATTTCATCGCCGCATCATAGATCGGCATTTTTTTGCCCGATGGATAATGTTTGGTCACGCCGCCCTCAACACCCGGCACCATCTGGTTTTTAATGCGGATATTGGCAAACGTGCCCCGCACCATGACCTGGTCATTGCCGCGCCGCGAACCATAGGAGTTAAAATCCAGCGGACGCACCTGGTGGTCACGCAGATACTCACCTGCGGGGCTGTCTTGTTTGATCGCTCCGGCGGGGGAAATGTGATCGGTGGTGATCGAATCTCCCAACAGCGCCAGAATACGCGCATCAACCACATTGCGCACCGGATCGGGCTCCATGCTCATGCCTTCAAAGTAAGGCGGGCTTTGCACATAGGTTGAAGTCGACTGCCAGGAATAGGTCTTGCCGCCTTCCACCTTGATCTTGCGCCATGCCGCATCGCCCTTGAACACATCTGAATAGCGGTCCTTGAACATTTTCTTGGTGACCGACGTGCGGACAAATTCAGCGACTTCCTTGGAAGATGGCCAAATGTCCTTCAAATATACAGGGTTGCCTTTGCGATCATTGCCGATCGGATCTCTGGTAATGTCGATATTCAGGCTGCCCGCCAGCGCATAGGCCACCACAAGCGGTGGCGAGGCGAGGTAATTGGCCTTCACATCCGGGTTCACGCGTCCTTCAAAGTTACGATTGCCGGAAAGCACCGAACAGGCCACCAGATCATTCTTGCGGATACACTCAGATATCGGCTCTGCCAGCGGACCGGAATTGCCAATGCACGTTGTGCAACCATAGCCGACCAGATCAAACCCAAGTTTGTTGAGGTCTTTTTGCAGGCCTGATTTCTTGAGGTATTCGGTCACCACCTGCGAACCTGGTGCAAGCGATGTCTTTACCCAGGGCTTGACCTTGAGACCAAGGGCAGCCGCATTGCGCGCCACCAGTCCGGCCCCCAGCATAACAGAGGGGTTTGACGTGTTGGTGCATGAGGTAATCGCTGCGATCACCACGTCACCATGGCCAAGATCGTGATTGGCCCCCTCAACCGCATAGCGTTTGCCAAGTTTGCCGGCTTTTTTGAACTCTGTTTCCATGACACCGGCGAATGCAGGCGCTGCATCGGAAAGCTCAACCCGGTCTTGTGGGCGTTTCGGCCCGGCAATTGCCGGCGTAACTTCTGAGAGCTTCAAGTTCAGCACATCGGTAAACACCGGCTCTGGCGAAGATCTTGTACGGTACATGCCCTGGGCTTTGGAATATTTCTCAACCAGGTCAACCGTTGCTTTGCTACGTCCGGTAGATTTGAGATAATTGACCGTATCAATATCAACCGGGAAGAAGCCGCAAGTCGCGCCATATTCCGGTGCCATATTGGCGATTGTCGCCTGATCTTCGAGCGACAATTGATCAAGGCCCGGGCCAAAAAACTCAACGAATTTTCCGACCACACCGCGCGCGCGCAGCATTTCTACCACACGCAAAACCAGATCGGTTGCGGTGACCCCGTCTTTCAGCTTGCCTTCAAGTTTAAAGCCAACCACTTCAGGAATGAGCATGGAGATCGGCTGGCCGAGCATTGCTGCTTCCGCCTCAATGCCACCAACGCCCCAGCCAAGAACCGCCAGGCCATTGACCATGGTGGTGTGGCTGTCAGTGCCCACCAGCGTGTCCGGGAAGGCATATTCAACCGTCTTGCCATCGAGCTTTTGCTTTTTGGTCCACACAGCTTTTGAGAGGTATTCCAGATTTACCTGATGGCAAATGCCGGTTCCCGGCGGCACAACGCGAAAATTGTTAAACGCACCCTGGCCCCATTTAAGAAACTCATAGCGCTCACCATTACGCTCATATTCGCGGCCCACATTGAGCTTGAATGATTTCGCGTTTCCAAAAAAATCAACCATGACCGAATGGTCGATCACCAGATCGACAGGCGCCAGCGGATTGATCTTGTCAGGGCTGCCACCCATTTTCGCCATTGCATCACGCATGGCGGCAAGGTCAACCACGGCGGGAACGCCGGTAAAGTCCTGCATAAGCACCCGCGCCGGGCGATAAGCTATTTCATGATCAGACGTTTTCTTGCGCACCCAGGTCGCAATCGCCTTGATGTCTTTTTTGGTGACCGTGCGACCATCTTCATGACGCAAAAGGTTTTCCAACAGAACTTTCATGGAAGAAGGAAGTTTTGAAATCCCTTTCAGGCCATTACGTTCTGCCCGCTTGAGATCAAAAATCTGATAACTTTTCTTACCAACCTTCAACACGCGGCGGCATTTGAAACTGTCAAGAGATGCTGTGGTCATAAGTCTTTATGGTCCTTTTATCTAGCCGCACGGGCGCAGAGGTGAAACGAACACTTCGGGCACCGGGTGCAAACATTCGCGCTGGGTCATGAAATCATGGGCGTCTCTATAGAGTGTTTTGAGGGCAGTTTCCAGTGCAACCAAGGACGCATCCCGTTACGACATCAAATACCCGCGCTTTAGCCCCTTTGCGCAACCATCAGAGTTGAGAAGCTTCAAGGAAGTTTTGCCCAAATTTGAAAAAAGCTCATAATCACATATATATTAAATATGATTTATCTTTGGTTTCCTATTTTTGTGTTTCTCATCTTTGTCGTATTTGCTTGGTGGGCACATTCCCTTTGGCCGAACCAGCTTCAGTGGCTGGGAAAGCTTGATGATCTGGAAAAGCTGCTTCCCGCCTTCCTCATCGAAAATCCCGTCGAAAGAACCTTAAATCTGTCCGTACAACGGCGTAGAGCCCGCATCTGGGTAGATTTTTATCATGATCACATCGTAATTAAACTTCCGCTTGCAACCACAGACCTGTTACATCGAAAAAAGGAACTGATTGGAGAATTCGAAGTTATTTGCGGACAAGCAATTGTGGCGGACTCTAGCGACCCCAAAAAATCACCTGTATTGGAAGCCACTTCGCCAATAGTGTCTTCAGAAAAACTGGCCAGTACGTTGCGGGAGGTCGTCAAGCTTGTGTACCGAACTGACGATAACGCAACTATGCGATTTGCAATGACGGCCCTGCCCGGCAAGACCGACGAGGTAAAAAAAATCGCAAAAGCTGCGTCAAACGCAGATACTTTTAAAAATGTATTTTTAACATTCGACAACAAAGGCGACGAATTTAAACGCAAGCAGCGCAATGGGTGCTTGTTTGACTGTGCAAGGCTTCTTCTATTCCCTGTGGCTTTCATTTTTGCCTTTAATCATCATGGGCTGTCTACCGCTATCATAGTGCAAATTGGGTCATCCGGCTTTGCTTTCACGTGGAACAAGCTGTGACACAAAACAGGTTGGTTCGAAATTTCAAATCTAATCTGGTTTATGGGAATTGGGTTTGCCTTGCTTACATATTTGACAGGAAGCAAGTTTTACATCCAATTTGGCGCGACAGTTTACTTCGTTTGTGCGGCCTTAAGAACAATGCTCGCTTTTGCCCGCGGTGAGCCAATTTTCGGGAGAACACCTGAAGGCAACTCTCAATTTAGCGGAACTGGAATAGCTTCGGTCAACATAGGTATTGTTCTAATTTTAATTGCCGGGGCGGGCGTTAACGAACTTTTGCGTACCTATGGTAATCTTGAAGTTTGGGTTTGGTTCTTTGCTTTCATTAACCTCGAACTTACGTTATTGAGTTTGTTAATTGTGCTTCCACTAGTTTTTTATGCCAGCAAAGAAGACTAGCCTCTACCCCTTTGCGTATCGCGCGTCACTGCGCTACATCACCAAGAAACAGCAATAGGATAAGTAGCAGGGCAATGCGCCTGATTGCCGACAAAATTGATTGCGAGCGCGGCGGCAGACGGGTTTTCTCCGATCTGTCATTTACGCTTGGTTCCGGCGAAGGTTTGCTTTTAACCGGGGCCAATGGCTCGGGTAAAACCAGCCTGTTGCGGCTGATTGCGGGTCTTGGCGATCCGGCAGGCGGGACATTTTCCATAGACGGCATGGACGATGATCTGGCGATTGGCCAGCGCAGTCACTATGTCGCCCACCGCAACGCCTTGAAAACCGCGCTCAGCGTTGAAGAAAACCTCGCCTTCTGGGCCAAGTTTATGGGGGCGAGTGACGTGGCCGCAGGTATCGAGCGCGGTCTCGGGCTTTTCAACCTGGACCATTTGGCAAGCTATTCGGCGGGCTTACTGTCGCAAGGCCAGGCACGGCGTTTGGCGCTTTCACGTCTTGAGCTGGTGGCGCGGCCAATCTGGCTGCTGGATGAACCATCCGTTGGCCTTGACGAGGCGTCGTGCAAGCAGCTTGCCGCGGCCATGAATAGCCATATGGATAAAGGCGGGTTGCTCATTGCCACCACGCATACCGGGCTGGGCGTGAGCTTCACAAAAACCATTGATATGAGCGAGGGCGCATGAAGATTTTTCTAGCCCTCATCGCCCGCGACCTCACGCTCGCCATTCGTCAGGGCGGCGGCGTTGGCATGGCATTGGGGTTTTTCCTCGCCGTCATGGTGTTGTTACCCCTTGGCATCGGCCCTGATCTCAAGCTCCTGCAACGCATTGCACCAGGAGCATTGTGGATCACGTTACTGTTGTCGGTACTGCTTTCAGCAGACCGCATTTTCCAACCCGATGATGATGATGGTTCACTTGAACTTTTCAGCCTTGGGCTCATGCCGATGGAGCTTGTGGCACTGGCGAAGGCGATTGCACACTGGATAACAACAGGTCTGCCGCTGGCCATTGCAGCACCTGCACTCGGCGTACTGCTTAACCTTGATTCTTCCCTGTTCCTGCCCTTGTTGGCCGCCATGGGTCTGGGTTCTATGGCCCTTTCCCTTCTCGCTACTATCGGTGCAGCAGTTACCGTCGGTCTGAAACGTGGCGGGTTGATCTTATCGCTTCTCATCTTGCCACTTTATGTGCCGGTGCTCATTTTCGGCGTCGCGGCAACAGCTGGCCAAAACGCCATGCCTGGTGTTTTTGGTTCATCCCTGCTGATCCTGCTGGCCATTGCGTTGGCCTGCCTGGTCTTGGCACCAGCAGCCAGCGCCGCCCTGTTGCGGGCGCACATGAAGTAAATGAAAAATGAGCCAAGTGTGACCGATAGCAGAGTTGCGTTAAAACACATTCGGCGTTAGAGCATTGCCCATGCAGAAATATGCAAATCCAACCCGGTTTTATGCCCTGTCTGGCAAGGTCTTGCCATGGCTGGCGGCAGCAACGCTATTGGCGTTTGCTGTGGGGCTTTATCTGGCGCTGGTGAAGGCACCACAGGACTATCAACAAGGCGAGACCGTACGCATTATGTTTGTGCATGTGCCTGCTGCCTGGATGGCTATGTTTTGCTATTCCACAATTGCGCTCGCAAGCGCTATTGGCCTGGTCTGGCGGCATCCGCTAGCCGACGTGGCCGCGAAATGCGCCGCCCCGATTGGTGCGAGTTTTACATTTCTGGCGCTTGTTACCGGCTCGCTCTGGGGCAAGCCCATGTGGGGCACCTGGTGGGTCTGGGATGCGCGGTTAACATCGGTATTTGTGTTGTTCCTGCTCTATCTTGGCTATATGGCCATCTGGCAGGCGATTGAAGAGCCTTTGCGCGCAGCCCGCGTTGCCGCGATTGTTGCGCTGGTTGGTTTTGTGAACGTACCCATTATCAAATTCTCGGTGGATTGGTGGAATTCCTTGCATCAGCCCGCCAGCGTATTGCGCATGGATGGCCCGGCTATTCATATGGACCTACTGGCCCCGCTTCTGGTCATGGGCCTTGCCTATACATTGCTGTTTTTCACCCTTCATCTCATCGCCATTCGCAGTGAAATTACCCGGCGAAGGATCAGGGTTATTGAACTGGCCGAGGTGCAAGGCTGATGGATTTTTCTGCCCCGCACGCAGGCTTTGTCATTGCCTCGTATCTGGTGACATTCATTGTGTTGCTGGGCCTGGTACTCGCTACCTGGTTGCGCCAGCGCCGGGCGCGCGAACAGCTTAAAACCCTTGAAGAACGTGGCAGCCGCCGGAGGCGGCGCGCAGGAAAAGACGGGGACAGCGCATGAGCGGGGACCAGCGATCCCAATCCGGTGCCCGGCAGAGGTTATTGATTTCCTTGCCGCTTATCCTGTTTGCTGGTCTGGCTTTGGTGTTTTTGATGCGGCTTTACGGCGGCGACCCATCAAAACTGCCTTCAGCCCTGGTCGGAAAACCAATACCCGAATTCACGATTAGCGCGGTAGGTGGCCTTTTAGACAAAGGCGTGCAGGTAAAAGGGTTTTCCACCGCCGATCTGCGCGGGTCCAAAGTCTCTCTGGTGAACTTCTGGGCATCCTGGTGTCCACCTTGCCGGGCTGAACACCCCTACCTTATGGAACTTGGTAACCGCACTGATATTGCACTCTTTGGGGTCAACCAAAAAGATGACCCGGAAAACGCGCGGCGGTTTCTTGGCCTGCATGGCAATCCCTTTTTCAAAACAGGCGCAGACCCGAAGGGGCGTGTGTCTATTGACTGGGGAGTGTACGGACTGCCGGAAACCTTCGTTGTCGATGCTCAGGGGATCATTCGCTACAAACATGTTGGGCCAATTACCGAAGACAGTCTCAAGCGCCTGGAACCGGAAATTGAGGCCGCCAAGCAGCCTTTGACACGCTAGCTGTTTAGCCTTTGGTGATTGCGTTGAGCTTTTCGCTATAGGGCGTCAAATCCAGACCTTGCTTTGCCAGCCAGGCAGGATTGTAATAGGTGTCGAGGTAGCGTTCACCGGTATCGCAGATCATTGACACCACAGACCCGGTTTCGCCGCGCGCTGCCATGCGTTCGGCGAGCTGCAATGCGCCAA
>CAJQND010000021.1 GCA_905479595.1 uncultured Hyphomicrobiales bacterium | reverse complement strand
ACATAACAACCATCAACACAGCCGATATCACCGCAATTGGCCGTTCAATGGATGTTTTAATGATGTTCATGTTGCCAGCGCCTGACCGGACGCGGTCAGGACCCTTTTCTGATCATAACAGGGGAACCGGGCAGAAGGCGTTCATTTCCCCGCACCACCACATCTTCACCGGGCTTCAGCCCTTTGGTTACTTCAACCCGCGCACCTGTTGATTCACCTAATTCAATGGGCCGCGGCATGGCCTTGGCATCCGATACCACATAGACGAGATTATTTCCGCCGCGCTTGATGATCGCGTCTTTATGCACCGTCACCACTTGGCGCATTGCGCCAACCGGCACATCAATCGTTACCGTTTGCGCATTCGCAAGCCCGCTCATTTCCTGGGCAAATGTCGGGGTAAAACGCACGGGCCTTGTGCGTGTCATCGGATTTTCTGTTGGCAGAACCGCTCGCACAACGGCCGTGTGCTTGGACCCATCTTCCAAAATGACGGGAACTTCACTCCCCACTGTCAGCCCGCCAAGCCGGTTCGACGGAACGTCAGCCTCGATCTCCAGATCTTTATCCGCGATGAGAGAAACGACTGCATCACCAGCTCGCACGAAACCACCTTCTTCAGTGAGTTTACGCAGAACAACCCCGTCATAAGGGGCTTTGATTCGGGTTTTCTTGACGACAATATCCGTGAGCCTTTTATTGGCTTCACGCGCCGATATAGTCGCTTTGGCGCGCAGGATATTAGCTTCGGCCTTGGCAACTTTTTGGATCGCGTCTTCAAATTTTGCCCGTGAAAATGCTCCGGACTTTTTGAGTTTGGTTTGGCGCTCAAGCTCAAGTTGAATCAACCGAAGTTCTGCTTCCAGAGACGTCACATCTGCTTCTGCCACATTGATCTCGGCATTTAACAGTTCAAGCCGTGCCTTTGCGGTAATGCTGTCGAGTTCAGCAATCAGATCACCTTTCTTAACGCGATCTCCGACAGAGACGGTGAGCTTGTGAACGCCACCGGCGATTTCGGCAGAAACATCGCCGCCACGCATAGGCACCAGGCGACCAAGAACCGGCACGGTTTGCGTAAGAGGTTCTTCAACCACCGCATCAATGCCGACAAGCGTTGCCTGAGGCGCAGCCTGCTTCTTCTTTTTTCCCTTTTCAACGCTTTCACTTTTCGCAGGCTGCTTGGCGGCTTCCGCCGCCGCAGCATCGGGCACGCCTTTAGGCACAGCCAACGCCATACAGAACACCGTAAACAGGGAAAAGAATATGCGCATACGATTGTTTCGCCTTTTTAACATGTCATTGCCGCGCAGTTACGGCGTTGGTATTTTCTGGTCGGTTGCCGGCACATTATAGCCTTTTTGAACAGCTGGTCGCGCGGCAATTTTCATGTACCATTCCTTGACGTTCGGAAATTCATTCATATCGACAGCTTGCCACTCATACCGCGAGACCCACGGCCAAATTGCAATATCGGCAATTGAATACTCTCCCGCCACATATTCAACGTCGCCAAGGCGCTTGTTCAAAACGCCATACAAACGCTGTGCCTCTTTGGCAAAACGATTGCGGGCATATTCTGAAGCATCGGGGTTAAAATGGACGAAATGATGAGCCTGGCCCAAGAAAGGTCCCGCACCACCCATTTGCCACATCAGCCATTCGATTGCCCGCCACCGGTCCTCGCCAGATTCAGGCATGAATTTTCCAGTTTTTTCAGCTAGATACAGAAGAATTGCGCCAGATTCCATTAAGCTCATGCCAGTGTCATTGTCGACAATTGCGGGAATCTTGTTATTTGGCGCAACTTTGAGGAAATGCGGCGCAAACTGGTCATCTTTCATAATGTTAATCGGATGAGCCGTATAGTCGAGGCCGGTTTCTTCCAGCATTATGGAGACTTTGCGGCCATTCGGCGTGCTCCAGGTGTAGAGATCAATCATTCACATAGTTCCCGTATGTTTAGTTAGGTTAAATAGGGTCACCAACAATACTTAGACCGGCCACCTCGTCACTGAGGTCATGAATGGCCATATAAGCATCGTCTGGCAAGACTGCCAGTCCCGAAATGAACAGCGCCTGGCGTATTTCCCGCGTGCTGGGGTCTGAGTAAACATGTTTCAAAGCGCTACGCAATGTTTTGAGGCAACACTGCCCCTTGTTAAGGCCATCAATTATAGGTGATGAAATCAATGGTAATCCGGGAACCTGAGGGGATTGGCCAATTTCTTTCAACCCCTCAACAAGCTCTGGGCGGTATCGAACTGCCAGCGCGTAACTTATACAATCGATAGCACATATGTCAGATTGGCCATCGCGGACAGCCGCCATAGATGCCGCGTGAGTTCCGGTCAGAGCAACGTCAGAAAAAAATCTGGCGTTGCGGGCAAATGGCGCAATGACCGCCTTTAACGCAATATGGCCAGACATGGAATCGGCACCGTTAATTGCAGCTCTGGAACCCTTTGCGCTTTCCACATCATCTGGCCCATCAGACGCGCGAACGAGGATAATGCTGGAATAGTTTGCCCCATCGCATCCCGGCACATCATAACAAGGCGTGGCCACATAGGTGCATTTTCCAACGAGTTGGGTAACTAACGGATACCCGCAAGTTTGTGCCAGCAGCAGGTCTGGTGAATGCCAAAGGTCATACGGCTGCAAACCACGCTCCAGCGTTTCTGGAGCATCATCGAACCCTTCTTTTTTCAACACCCCTGCAATCGCTGCCCACAGACCGTCGGTCGCGTCGCGCACTTCAGGCCAGTCATACATACCCAAACCGGCAATCATGATAGTTCACCCGCCAGATCTTGCAAAAATCCGGGAACCTCATTTGGTTGCACCTGCGCTTGACGGATAAGCGTATCGAAGTGGTTGGCCAGTTCGCGAATATGCTCTGTAGAGGTAAAAACGAAATACATGCGCCCAAGATAAATCGCGGCGCGTAGCGGACCAAACACCGTATAGGGCACGGCAAAACTTTCTAACCCGTCATACAAGAACCAGCGAAAAGTCGGGTAAAGCTCATCGGTCAGTTTACACATGTGATCCAGCTGCTCACGCCTCGCCGCCAGTGATAACCCCGACCAGATCCCCTCCCCGTAAACAAAACTTTTCACCGATTGGATCGAGGAACAGGCTTCCATGTCAGTTTCTGATTTTCGGCTGTAGCGCAAGCGCAGCTCAGTTGCCTCGCGTTGGCCGCGAATTGAGAGGCCTTTGCGGTGGGCATACTCATATTCAATGACTGCATCGGTCTTGAGAAGGTCGGGAATGGTGGATGGTACATAGCGAATTTTGAACCCTGTTGCTTCTTCGTGCCACTGGATCAAACGTTCATCCACCGGGTTATCCAGGCCTGTTTCGATCTCAAGCTGTGCAACCACATCTACTGCCACTTCATCGCGCTGACTGAGGCCAAGCAGCCAGTCAGCCGAAACCTTGTGGCGAGCCGCAATTGCCGCAATCGTTTCCGCGCGCGGCAACCGTACGGACTTCCCTGACATCAATTGCGAGAGGGTCGAGCGATCAAGCCCAGCCTTGGCGGCGAAGCGCGACCTAGACAAGCCGGTGCGATCAATCAGTTCGGCGAGCCTTTGCTGAAACACATTAACTGTATCGCGTTTGTCCATTATCACCTGCGGTCTGGATTGATGACAATTGTCACCATATTTGGACAATGTATCACAGATTAAACAGATTGTGCTCAAAATAACATTCCCATGCCACGGCCAGACCGATACCCTTTTTATCGGGGGCAGCGGGTTTCAGTGCCCGGGGAGATGAGGGGTTAAATGAGTTTGAAAACTTCCGCCGATACAGCACCAGTGCACAGCGACCGTGAATGGGCAACATTTGGGCTGCTTGCCATAACCTATGGCGCGTTTGGCCTTCTAACATGGTATTCAGCGATCATCCCGTTTTGGGTATTGCTGCCTCTGGGTGGCTTCACTGCCTGCCTGCATGGTTCATTATGTCATGAAGCTGTTCATGGGCACCCCTTTCGCGATAGCCGTGCGAATGCCCTTCTGGTGGCATTCAGTCCGATCATATGGGTACCGTTTTTGCGCTACAAAATGATGCATTTGGCCCACCATCACGACGAGTATTTGACCGACCCCTTTGATGATCCGGAAAGCTGGTTCTTATCACCTGCCGACTATCATTCCCTGACCACACCGACACGGTGGCTTTTGCGGATCAACAATACTGTTTTAGGTCGTTTAACCATCGGGCCGCTGATTGTTTTCATCCGGTTTGTAGTATCTGAAACCAAACTCATTTTTTCTGGCCGCAAAGACGTGATAACGGCCTGGACCTGGCATCTTCTGGCGGCGGCAATGGTTCTTTACTGGGCGCTTGGCGTATGCGCCATGCCGGTCTGGGAATTCTTGATTTGCTTTGTATGGGCAGGCACTTCCCTCACTCTTTTGCGCTCTTATGCAGAACATCGCGCTCATGAAGAAACTGCAGGGCGCTCCGTGATTGTTGAAACCAACCCACTGATCTCGCTGATGTTCCTGAATAATAACCTACACGCCGTTCACCATGCGGAACCGCAACTCGCCTGGTACAACATTCCAAACCGCTACCGGACTGCGCGGGAACATTTTCTAGAGGCCAATAAAGGCTACATGGTTGATGGCTATTCAAGATTATTTCAAAAATACTCCTTCACACCTCACCAGCCTGTTTCTCATCCATTATTAAAAAAATACGCCAAAAAAAATAGATTAAAACCTAATCTTACCCATTCACGGACAGGGTAAGGTGAGGTTATTTCACCTTGCCGTCGCTTAGCCAACTTATCATGTCGATAGTGCGCTTGCGCATGATCGCAGGCGGGTATTCCATTGCATGATTGAATTAAAACAGCCATCCCGGAGGCTGTAAGGAGCGAATTATGAAATCTTCAGCACAAGTAGTCGTTATTGGCGGCGGGGTTGTTGGATGCTCGGTGCTTTATCACCTCACAAAACTTGGATGGAAAGACATTTTGCTCATTGAGCGCGATGAGCTGACATCCGGTTCCACCTGGCATGCTGCGGGTGGGTTCCACACCCTAAATGGCGATCCAAACGTCGCCAAACTGCAAGAATACACCATCGATCTCTACAAGGAAATCGAAGAGATTTCCGGACAGGCAACCGGCATTCACCTCACAGGCGGCGTCATGCTGGTTTCCACCAAGGACCGTTTTGAATGGTTGAAGACTGCCCACGCCAAAAACCGCTACATGGGTGTGCCGACAGAGATGATCTCTCTGGATGAAGCCGAAGAGTTGTTTCCGCTGATGGACAAAAAACAATTTATCGGCGCGATGTGGCACCCTCTGGAAGGCCATCTCGACCCGCACGGCACCACTCATGCCTACGCAAAATCCGCAAATATTGGCGGGGCCGAAATCGTGACGAAATGCAGGGTTACCGACCTCTCCCAGCGTGAAGACGGCTCATGGGACGTGCGCACAGAAAAAGGTGATGTTCATGCTGAACACATCGTCAACGCAGGCGGGTTGTGGGCACGTGAAGTGGGTCGCATGGCCGGGTTGGAACTGCCGGTTCTGGCTATGGCGCACCATTACATTCTTACCGAAGAAATGCCCGAAGTGGTCGACTACAATACATCCACCGGAAAAGAAGTGGTACACGCCATCGATTTTGACGGTGAGCTATACCTGCGCCAGGAAGCCAAGGGAATGCTCATGGGCACCTATGAGAAAAATGGGGTGCCATGGTCTGAACATGAAGCCAAATGGGATTTCTCGTTTGAGCTTTTGCCACCCGATCTTGATCGTATCGCATCCAATCTGGAGCGTGGTTTTGAGCATTTCCCGCCCTTTGCAAAAGCTGGCATCAAAAACATCATCAACGGCCCGTTCACATTCGCACCAGACGGCAATCCGCTTATCGGACCGGTGCGTGGATTACGTAATTTCTGGTGCGCTTGCGGTGTGATGGCCGGGTTCAGCCAGGGCGGCGGTGTCGGCCTTGCCCTTTCGAACTGGATGGTCAATGGCGATCCCGGGTTTGATGTCTGGGGCATGGATGTGGCGCGCTTTGGCGACTGGACCACCATGGCTTACACCAATGCCAAGGTGAAAGAGAACTACGGCAGGCGTTTTTCGATCGTATTTCCGAACGAGGAACTTGAAGCCGCTCGCCCCCTCAAAACGTCACCGCTCTATGATATTTTGAAAGACCGGGGTGCTGTGTATGGCGTTGCTGCCGGGTTGGAATATCCGTTATGGTTTGCCCCTGCAGGCAGCGAGCCAAAAGATGAATTTAGCTTTAGACGATCCAACGCCCATGACCCGGTTGCCGCAGAGTGTGCCGGGGTGCGAAACGGGGTTTGCATTATTGAAACCAGCAGTTTCGCAAAGTACGAAATCACCGGGGAAGGTGCAGAGGCCTGGCTCTCTCATCTGCTAACAAATAAAATGCCTGCCGAAGGCCGAATGACCCTGTCACCCATGTTAAACGAGGCGGGGAAACTCATCGGTGATTTCACCGTCGCTAAACTTGGTACAGAACGCTTCATGATTTTTGGCTCTGGCCCGGCGGAAACTTATCACATGCGCTGGTTTGAACAGCATCTGCCCGAAAGCGGCGTAAAGGTGAATGCCCTGGGGCTTGGATTATGCGGATTATCCATTGCCGGGCCCAAAGCGCGAGATGTGCTTGCCAAACTCACCCATCTGGATGTTTCCAATGATGCACTGAAGTTCATGGCTATCCGCGAAATGTCCCTGGGCATGGTGCCTGCTATTGTGGGCCGCGTTACCTTTACCGGCGACCTTGGTTTCGAAATTTGGTGCAAGGCCGAATTCTTGCGCACATTGTTCTTTCAGATCATGGACGCTGGAGAAGAGTTTGACATTAAGCTGGTTGGGTCACGCGCCTTGAAATCCCTGAGCCTGGAGAAAAACTGGGGCTCCTGGGCAACCGAATACCGGCCAATCTATGGCCCTCTTGGTGCAGGGTTGGGCCGGTTTGTTGATTTCAGAAAAAACACTTTCATTGGCCGCGATGGTGCGATGGCAGAAAAGCAGGACGGTCCAGAACACCAGCTCATTACACTCATCGTTGATGCAGGCGATGCAGACGTGATCGGTGATGAGCCCATCTGGCATGAGGGTGAGGTTGTTGGTTGGGTCACATCAGGTGGTTACGCCCATCACGCCGGGGCATCTGTTG
>CAJQND010000020.1 GCA_905479595.1 uncultured Hyphomicrobiales bacterium | reverse complement strand
CCACTGGTTTCATCGTTTCAGGGTCAATTACATCAAGGTCTTCAAGGGCAGGATAGCGCACCCCCTGGCGTGCTTTACGTGTTGCGCGGGCGCCAGGCTCCAGTTCATCCCATTCAGATTTCCACTGATTGACCACGGCTGGCCCATAAGTCTCGGTCAGCCCATATACATGGGTCACGTTGAATCCGGCATCAGCCATGCCAGCCAGCACAGATTCCGGTGGCGGGGCTGCCGCTGTAATGAACTGGACCGCATGGGGTAGTTCGCGTTTTTCTTCTGCGGGCGCATTCAACAATGTCGACATGACAATTGGTGCACCGCAAAGATGGGTTACTTTATGCTCCGCAATCGCTTCGTATATTGCCTTCGCGCGCACCCAGCGCAAACACACATGAACCCCTGCAGTAACGCAAACCGACCACGGGAAGCACCAGCCATTGCAGTGGAACATCGGAAGGGTCCACAAATACACAGTTGCTCCGGTCATGTTGGCGGATACCACATTGCCATAGCCCATCAAATAAGCACCGCGATGGTGATAGACCACGCCCTTGGGATTACCAGTTGTGCCTGATGTATAATTCAGGGAAATCGCGTTCCACTCATCGTCTGGTGGAGACCAGGAAAACTCCGCATCGCCATGTGCGATAAAGTCCTCATACTCAATCTCGCCAAGATGCGCTCCGTCTTGAGGAAATTCCGGGTCATCATAATCCACAACCAGCGGCTTCACTTTGGCCAGCGCCAACGCCTCTTGCATGGCCGGGGCGAATTCACGGTCGGTGATGATAATCTTGGTGTTGGCATGATCAAGCATAAAGGCAATGTTTGCCGCATCAAGCCGTGTGTTGATGGAATGCAAAACACCACCGGTCATGGGCACCCCATAATGGCACTCGAGCATGGGCGGTGTGTTGGCCAGCATCACCGAAACTGTATCGCCTTTGGAAATGCCGTGCTTTGCCAAAGCGCTGGCGAGTTTTCGCGAGCGGGCGTAAAACTCCCCATACGTAAAGCGCTGATCTTTGTGGATCACCGCCACCCGATCAGGAAACACCATGGCCGAACGTTGCAAAAAACTGATCGGCGTCATTTGCTGATAGTTCGCCGGATTCTTATCGAGATCGGTTTCGTAAATATTCGCGCTCATCGCTGCCATTTGCTCCCTGCATGCCAATAGGTGGAGCGCAAGCTAATGGAATAGCGATGCAGGAGCAAGGCAACAAAAAGATTAGATGAGCAGGTCGCTTACCCGTTCCAAACCCCTTCTTTACGCAAATCATCCATGGTGCGGCTAATGCCTTCACGTAAAATGCTTACCATCTGATCGATTTCAGATTTGGTGATCGTCAATGGTGGCGACATTACACACATATTGATGATCGGGCGCACCAAAAGCCCAAGCGCCTGACAATGCACATCAATACGCGTTCCAATTGCATAATCCACCTCAAGGGCGCTGCGGTTTTCGCGATCGGCAACACATTCCACACACGCCATAAGCCCAACGCCGCGCACCTCGCCAACCAGAGGAAGGTCTTCCAAAGTTTTTAGTTGCTGTTGAAAATACGGACCAGTTTCATCACGGACGGTTTCAAGAATATGTTCGTCTTCAAGAATATCGAGGTTCTTCATACCTGCCGCACATCCAGCAGGATGGCTTGAGTAGGTGTACCCATGAGCAAACAAGGCATCGCCATTTCCAGCCTCGCGAATTCGTTCAAACAATGCTTTGGAAATCACCACCCCGCCCAGAGGGAAGTAACCCGACGTGACCCCTTTGGCGAAGGTGATCATGTCAGGTTCAATGCCGAACTCGTCTCTGGAGGCAAATACATGACCAAGCCGACCAAAAGCGGTAACCACTTCATCCGAGATATAGAGAATATCATGGGCCTGACAAACCGCATGCATGGCCTGAACATACCCCTTTGGCGGCATGATAACTCCGCCTGAGGCCAGCACCGGTTCTGCGATATAGGCAGCAATCTTGTCTGCACCAATCTCCGCGATTTTGGCCTCGAACTCGGCAATCAGATGATCGCAGAACTGATCTTCTGTCTGGCCATCGGGCCGCCGGTAGGTATTGGGAGAGGACAGAAAAACCGCCTTGTCACCGGCCTGATCCATCCAGTTTTTATCACGGGCTTTGCCGCTGACAGATCCGCTAAGATATGTTGACCCATGATAGGCATCGCCACGGCTGACGATCAGTTTCTTTTCCGGCCTGCCCAGTGCATTGTTGAAAAACTGGGCAAATCGCAGGGCTGTTTCAACCGCCGTGGAGCCACCCGTAGTGAAAAACACATGTTCCAGATCTCCCGGCGCATGGCCCGCAATACGCGCTGCGAGTTCGGCCGTGGCACCTGCAGTGGTATACCATGGCGAACTGTAGGTCATGTCCATCAGCTGGCTGGAAATAGCCTCCACCATATCCTTGCGGCGATGACCAATATTTACGCACCACATGCCTGCCGGCCCATCGATTAGCGGATTGCCGTGTTCATCATAAACCAGGATGCCATCAGACGCGCGCAAGATAGTACGCAAATCCTCACCGACGCTTCCTGCCGCTGGCCAGGGTTGCACCAGGTGTTTTTTCGCCTTGTCAGCAATATCTGCTGACAAGGGGTCATTCGCCAGATTTGCCTGTGTTTCGGTGAGGGTTGCCATCAATATCTCCAATACATGATTGCCGATCATAATATTGAACGGACGTTCAATCAATATGTGACTTTTGTTATTGCAACAATGCGAACAAAAATCATACCCACAGAAAGACCAGGTACAAAAAGCGATTCAATCCATGAATGGCTCAAGAGAGATTAAAACAGTCGTTCTGGCGTCTCGCAAATCAAAATGATCACTCGTTTTCCTATTTACCCATCACGATAGGTCCATCACTGGTGAAGTGTTTGGGAAACATTGTAACGAGAAATTCTATGGCGCATGCGTGCGCGCGTTGACGGGTCATATTTTCCCGCCCCATCAGGATTTGCAGCCACATGCCTTCAAGCAGGCTTTCCATAACCAGGGCGAGTTTTTCCGCATTTGCAGAATATTTTCCGTCCTTCACCAAACTTGTAAAAAGATCGGTCAAGACCGTGCGAAATGCGTCGTCATGTTCGCCGCAAATCCGCTGGTAGGCGGGCCGTGACCTGGCTTCAGCCCGCAACCCGCTCCACGCGGCAATAATCCGGCGATTGCAGACCTTGCGATCAAAATCTGCACGCACAACTTTCCACAATGCTTTTGCCGGATCTGCCCCACCCTTGGCGAGCGCGGTTTCCCAGTTCTGCCGGTAAAACGCCGCCATGTACATAAGTGTCTCAGCAAGCAGGTTCTCTTTGCTTTCAAAGTGGAAATTAACAATTCCCCGAGAGAGCCCGGCGCCGTCTGCAACATCTGCCATGGTCGTCGACGCGTAACCGCGCTTGGCAATTGAATCGATGGTCGCTTCGATCAACTGGGCACGGCGCACTTCTTTCGACGCTTTACGCCCGCTGCTTTTGGCAGGTTCTGTTCGCACCTGAGCCATCACGCGACACCTGGTTTCTGACCGCGGAAATGATGCGGGCAAAGCTCACCAATTTCCAGAACTTTCAACATCGCCTTCCAGGTTCCGATATTATGATCGACCATCTCTTTTCCCGCCGCTTCAACTGCTGGTGCATAGAGCTTCCCCTTTAGTTGAACCAGCTCATCTTTAGCGACTTGCAAATACCAACCATTGCGGTTGTTAAGCCCGACATCGTTAAAACCAGCCCCTTCAAGTGCACTGCGATAGCGTGTTGGTGATGCCATGCCGAAACTGAGCCCTTCCATCGTGAGGTACTCTTTCATTTCTGGAGAAGGCTCATTATCGTCGCCCCGCAACCAATCACTTGCTGCAACCATTCCGCCGGGCTTGAGCACCCGGAAAATTTCTGCAAACAGTGCTTCTTTATCCGGGATATGAATAAGAGCATCTTTTGAGAAAACCATGTCGAAGCTGTTATCAGCAAAAGGCAAAGGTCCAGGCTCAACCTGAAGAAATTCAACCCGATCTCTGATCTCATCGTGGCTCGCAAGCCTGCCGCGCGCCACCTCCAACA
>CAJQND010000019.1 GCA_905479595.1 uncultured Hyphomicrobiales bacterium | reverse complement strand
AGGTTTCCTCGCACGCCATGGACCAGGGACGTGTCCGTGGCGTGACTTTTGATCTCGCCGTGCTGACCAATCTGTCGCGCGACCATCTCGATTATCACAAGGATTTCGAAGACTATTTCACACAGAAACTGCGCCTGTTTGCTGAAGTTTTACAGCCAGGATGTGCAGCGGTCGTGAATGCGGATTTTGCCGAAGCCGGGCGTATTATAGAGGTCGCGGAAAACCGTGGCCTTTCCATTATTACGGTTGGGGAAGCCGGCAAGACATTGCGTCTCGTCTCCGCTGAGCCGCAAGGTTATGGCCAACTCCTGCTGATCGACGATGTGAACGGTGATCGCCATGAAATTTATTTGCCATTGATAGGTGCGTTTCAGGCCTCAAACGCGCTTGTGGCTGCCGGGCTGGTGATTGCTGCGGGACACAGCGATATTCGCAGCGTTTTACTGGCCCTGGAAAACCTAAAAGGTGCCAAGGGACGGCTCGATTTGGTGGGAACCACTAAGGCTGGCGCTTTGGTGATGGTTGATTTTGCCCACACGCCAGATGCGTTGGTGACCGCGCTTTCAGCCCTGCGACCGTATGTGCGGGGAAAACTGCATGTGGCGTTTGGCGCTGGTGGTGACCGGGATCCTGGCAAGCGGCCACAAATGGGTGCCGCTGCGGCTGAACATGCCGACATTGTTTATGTTACTGACGATAATCCACGCACCGAAAATGCCGCAAGCATCCGCGAGGCGGTGCTGGCTGAATGCCCAGGCGCTGTGGAGATCGGCGACCGGCGCAAGGCAATTGCGCATGCTGTTAGCAATGCGGGAGAGGGCGACATTGTGTTGATTGCAGGCAAGGGCCATGAGCCTGGACAAACCATTGGCACAGAAACATTTCCGTTTAGTGATCATGAAGAAGTTTTGGCGGCTATTGCTGGGGGTAACGCGCAATGAGTGTTGCATTGTGGACACCAAAGGAACTTGCCGAAATCACCGGCGGGCGGCTGGAAGGTAGAGCCGAAACTCCGGTCGCTGGGTTTTCCATTGATACACGCACGCTTGCACCCGGCGAGGCGTATGTCGCGATAAAGGGCGATGTGCATGACGGCCACAAGTTTACCGCCGCCGCCCTGAACGCTGGTGCAGCATTGGCGATCGTGTCGCATGCAGATGATGAGATGCGCGAAGCGGGTGCTTTGCTTGTTGTGGAGTGTGATCCGCTGGAAGCGTTGGAACACATTGCGCGTGCTGCACGCAAACGCGCAACGGGCAAAGTGATCGCAGTTACCGGCAGTGTTGGTAAAACCGGCACCAAGGAAATGTTGCGGGCCTGCCTTTCACGCTCTGCCGGCGTGCACGCCTCGCAAAAATCTTACAACAACCACTGGGGAGTGCCGCTGACCTTGGCGAACTTCCCGCCAGACGCTGATTATGGGGTGTTTGAAGTGGGCATGAACCACCCCGGCGAAATCGTGCCGTTGGTGGATATGATCCAGCCCGAGATCGCAATCATCACCACTGTAGAGCCGGTGCATCTGATGTTTTTTGAATCGGTCGATGAAATTGCCGATGCCAAAGCGGAGATTTTTACCGGTGTCATTGGTGGTGGTGCAGCAATTTTGAACCGCGACAATGTCTATTTTGAACATCTGAAAAAAGCCGCTCAAGGCAATAACATTGAGCGTATTTTCGGGTTTGGGGAAACCGAGGGCGCTGAAATTCACTTGGAAAAAGTGGTGCTGCACGGGTCATGTTCGTGTGTGCAGGCGCAAGTTCTGGGCGTGCCGGTTACGTATAAACTCGGCGCGCCAGGCCGGCATTTGGTGCAAAACTCATTGAGTGTGCTGGCCGCGGTTCAACTTGTTGGTGCCGACTTGGCCCTGGCTGCCATGGCGCTTGGTGAGATTTCCGCACCGGAAGGCCGCGGCGCGCGTTGCCGGTTACACCATCCCCGCGGTGGAGAAATTACCCTGATTGATGAAGCCTATAACGCCAACCCGGCATCCATGAAGGCCGCCCTTGGAAATCTTGGTGATTCCAAGCCAGGAAAAGGTGGGCGACGCATTTCGGTTTTGGGCGAAATGCTGGAATTGGGCGAGCAATCAGCACAAATGCATGCCGCCATTGCCAGCTCCATAGACGAAGCAGCAGTCGATAGCGTATATGCCTGCGGGCCTATGATGGCGCACCTTTGGGAGGCGCTGCCAGAAACGCGCAAAACGGCTTATGCGGAAACATCTGAAGGGCTGAAATCCGCCCTTTTGGAAGATGTGCGCGGCGGTGACATCGTGATGATTAAAGGGTCGCTGGGCAGCAAAATGCTCCCGCTTGTGGCGGCGTTGAAAAACCACTTTCCAGAACATCTGGAAGACACAGAACAAACGGGCTGAAACCAAATGCTGTATTACCTGATGATAAGTTTGGCTGACCAGATTTCAGCCCTGAATGTTTTCCGATACATCACCTTCCGCACAGGCGGGGCGATGATCACGTCATTGCTCTTTGTGTTTTTGTTCGGTCCGACCCTGATTTCCATGTTGCGGGTGCGCCAGGGCAAAGGGCAACCCATCCGCGATGACGGCCCTCAGCGCCATATTGTTGAAAAACAGGGAACGCCTACAATGGGCGGATTGATGATCCTGCTCGGCATTGTCGTTTCGGCGCTTCTGTGGGGCAATCTGTCGAATGTCTATGTTTGGATGGTGTTGTTTGTAACCCTCGGATTTGGGGCGATTGGCCTTTACGATGACTACCTCAAAGTCTCCAAAGCGTCGACTGCGGGGTTTTCCGGCAAAGTCAAGTTTGTGCTGGAGTGCCTTATCGCCGCTATCGCCTGTTATTTTTTCATGAAAGCAGGCAAAGAGCCGCTTGCCTCGGCGCTGACATTTCCATTCTTCAAAAACCTGATCATTGATCTTGGGATTTTCTTTGTTCCTGTCGGAATGCTGGTGATTGTTGGGTGCGGTAATTCTGTCAACTTGACCGACGGTCTTGATGGCTTGGCAATTGTGCCCGTGATGGTGGCTGCTGCCAGCTTTGGCATGATCTCATATCTGGTGGGCAATGCAGTGTTTTCGGAATACCTGCAATTGCACAATGTCAAAGGCGTTGGTGAGCTTTCGGTGCTGTGTGGCGCGATCCTGGGGGCGGGGCTTGGCTTCTTATGGTTCAACGCGCCACCGGCCATGATTTTCATGGGCGATACCGGCTCGCTCTCTTTGGGCGGTGCGCTTGGTGCCATTGCGGTTGCCGCAAAGCATGAGATTGTTCTCGGCATTGTTGGCGGGCTGTTTGTTCTGGAAACCGTTTCGGTCATTCTGCAGGTGGCGTCCTTCAAGCTGACCGGCAAACGCATTTTTCGGATGGCGCCCATCCATCACCATTTTGAACTGAAAGGCTGGCCGGAACCGCGGATTATCGTGCGCTTCTGGATAATTACGGTTGTGCTAGTGCTTATTGGTCTGTCTACGTTGAAGTTGAGATAGCGGATGCGCAGGACCGCAATTATCGGACTTGGCATTACCGGATTTTCGTGCGTGAAATATCTGCACGGACGTGAACAGCTGATGGTTCTGGATACCCGCTCCGCACCACCGCTGCTGGCTGAACTTACTCAGGACTATCCGGACGTTGAAGTGCAGCTCGGCGCTACAGATTTCGATCCGGAAGGGTTTGATCGTGCCATCATCAGCCCAGGCGTCTCGCTCGACAGTTGCCTGCTGGCACGGGCGACGAATCGCGTCCGCTTTGATAGCGATATTGATCTGTTCTGTGAAGCGGCCTCAGCACCGGTGATTGCGATAACCGGCACGAATGGCAAGAGTACGGTCACGGATCTT
>CAJQND010000018.1 GCA_905479595.1 uncultured Hyphomicrobiales bacterium | reverse complement strand
GGCTCAATCGACAAGGCCAAGGAGATCATCGCCGAAACCGACGGCGCCGTCATGCCGTGGCAATTCGGCAATGCCGCCAACCCGGATATCCACGCCCGCACCACGGCACAGGAAATCTGGGCCGACACCAATGGTGTCATCGACGCGGTGGTCATGGGCGTTGGCACCGGCGGCACGCTCACCGGTGTCGGACGGGTGCTGAAAGAGTTAAAACCGGACATCAGGATCATCGCGGTCGAGCCGGAACTGAGTCAGGTCCTGCAGGGCGGCACCCATGCGCCGCACATGATCCAGGGCATCGGCGCGGGCTTCATCCCGGAAATTCTGGACACCGATCTGATCGACGAGGTCGTCACCGCCAGCAACGACGAGGAAGAGGTCAAAATCCGGGTTTGAGCCAATGTCTCCGGACGTTTTTACGGCCGCACCGTTCGAACTTATCGCAGTTGTGCCAGAAGCCGCATAATTGCCAACGTGAAACAATTCGCGCCTGGCGAGAAGGTTCGCCGCGCGCAGCGGTTCAACAACCGAGGCGTATGACATGAGCGCGAAGCCGTCTATCAGCAGTACGCCAACACGCATCGCCCGCGTTGATTCAATCTCTTTGGCCATTTCTTACATGTATATGGCTAGTTTGTGAAAGTAAATGCGTGTGATACGCGGGAAACTTTCCCCAAACAGCGGAAGCAATGTGAAATGCGTTATTCAGCCTGGAAGGTTTTTTGGGAAGGTCTCACCGGCAATAAGGGCTGGACGCCGCAATGGCGTGAACCGGAACCAAAACCGGAATATGATGTCATTATTGTTGGCGGTGGCGGCCATGGGCTGGCAACTGCCTATTACCTCGCCAAGGAACACGGCATCACAAATGTGGCTGTCGTTGAAAAAGGCTGGATAGGCGGCGGCAATGTTGGCCGGAACACAACCATTGTCCGTTCCAATTACATGCTGCCTGGCAATGAACCGTTCTACGAACTCTCCATGAAATTGTGGGAAAATCTGGAACAGGATTTCAACTACAATGCAATGATTTCGCAACGTGGCATTTTGAATCTCTCTCATTCAGATCCACAACACGATGCTTACGCCCGCCGCGGCAACGCCATGCAGTTGGTAGATGCCGGTGCAGTGTTGCTGGGCAAGGAAGAGGTGCGCAAGATGTGCCCATTCCTGGATTTCGACAATGCGCGCTTTCCGATAAGAGGTGGCATCTGGCAGCCGCGCGGTGGCACGGTGCGCCATGATGCTGTGGCGTGGGGATATGCACGCGGAGCCGACAGCCGTGGCGTCGACATTTTACAAAACTGCGAAGTCAATGGTTTCATCCTTGAAAACGGCGTGTGTAAAGGCGTTGAAACATCGCGCGGAACAATCCGGGCCAAGAAGGTTGCGGTCGCGGTTGCCGGAAATTCCGGCAAGGTTATGGCCAAGGCTGACATGCGCCTGCCTATAGAAAGCCATGTGTTACAGGCTTTTGTCAGCGAAGGTTTGAAACCGCTTATTCCTGGCGTGATCACCTTTGGCGCCGGTCATTTTTACGTCAGCCAGTCTGATAAAGGCGGCCTCGTATTCGGCGGCGATATTGACGGCTACAACACCTATGCCCAGCGCGGAAATCTTCCGGTGGTCGAAGATGTGTGCGAGGGCGGCATGGCGCTTATTCCGATGATCGGTCGTGCGCGGTTACTGCGCGCCTGGGGCGGCATTATGGATATGTCCATGGATGGCTCGCCCTTCATCACCAAAACCCATATTGACGGGCTCCATTTCAATGGCGGCTGGTGCTATGGCGGCTTTAAGGCAACGCCAGCATCCGGGTTCTGTTATGCCCATCTTCTGGCCCGTGGCGAACCACACGAAGTGGCAACAGAGTACCGGCTCGACCGCTTCCGCCGTGGCGCGATGATTGATGAAAAGGGCCAGGGCGCCCAACCGAACCTGCATTAGAGGGAGAATAGAAATGATCATAAACCACCCTCTTGTCGGCCCCCGCGATGCCGCTGAATTTACCTATTTGGGCGATGCATCTCTTATCGACAGGCCTGATTGGAAAAACAAAAACGCTCCAGATGTTTTTCACGACTATCTTTACCTGCGTGACAACCCGGCCGGCCTGCACCGCGAACTGTGGTATCATGAGCAAGGCGACCGCTCGTGGCTTGTAGTCACCCGTGACACCACCACACATGAAATTAGCAAAGTGGAATTGGCCCGCGACGTGGCGATTGCAAGAAAGCGCGGGAAATGACACAGACAAATCGCATTGCCGGCGGGTTGATCGAGCGCCATGAAACCCTGAATTTCAAATTCAATGGCGAGAACTTTTCAGGCCACCGAGGCGATACACTTGCTTCTGCCCTTTTGGCAAACGGCCAGCGCCTTGTCGGGCGCTCATTCAAGTATCACCGCCCGCGCGGTATCTTTACATCAGGCTCAGAAGAGCCAAATGCATTGGTGCATTTGCGCGAAGGAGCATTCAAGGAACCCAATACACGGGCAACTGTGGCAGAGCTGTTTGAAGGCCTCGTTGCCACCAGCCAAAACCATCGTGGTCCACTTGAATATGACATGATGGCGGTTACCGATTTATTCTCGCGTTTTCTGTCGGCTGGATTTTACTACAAGACATTCATGTGGCCGAAAGCCTTTTGGGAAAAGATCTACGAGCCCATTATCCGCAACTCAGCGGGCCTGGGGAACATGTCCGGCGAACCCGATCCCGACACATACGACAAGGGCTTTCTACATTGTGATCTGCTGGTCATTGGTTCGGGGCCAGCAGGGCTAGCTGCGGCACTTGCGGCCGGGAAGGCTGGGGCGCAGGTAATTCTGGCGGATGAAGATTTTCTGCTTGGCGGTCGCCTTAATGCTGAAACCTTTGAAGTGGATGGAATGGCCGGGTCTTCGTGGGCGGCAAATGCTGTGTCCGAACTCGCAGCACTTGGCAACGTGCGCGTCATGTCGCGCACTACAATTCTCGGTGCCTTTGACCATGGAATTTACAGTGCGCTGGAACGCTGCACGGACCATTTGCCCAATTCTGGTGGCAAACCACGCCAGGTTCTTTGGCGCATCTATTCCAAGCGCGCAATTCTTGCGGCTGGTGCCACCGAGCGCCCAATTGCGTTTGGCAATAATGACCGGCCGGGCATTATGCTTTCTGGTGCTGTACGGGCTTATGCGAACC
>CAJQND010000017.1 GCA_905479595.1 uncultured Hyphomicrobiales bacterium | reverse complement strand
TCGCCAGTGAGAACACATCATATGCACGCCCGGCTTCATATTGTGCGTCTTTGGTGGAGATGCCCAGCTCGAGGGTCAGGGTTTCAGCAAGCATATCGCGGCGGTCACGCAGCAATTCAGCCGCGCGCAACAGAATTTGCTGGCGCTCGTAGCGGGTAAGCTTCGGCTTGTAGTTACCAGCGATTTCAAATGCCTCACGGGCATGTTCTGCCCGGCCTGCCGGCACCGTACCGATCACTTCATTGGTATAGGGGTAATGAACATTCACCACGTCATCGGTGGTGACTTCACGCCCGCCAATACGCATGGCTGCATTCTTAACACCATGATTAGGTTTCATCTCGTTCATGTGATCTGTCCTATTCTGCCGCTTGGGCTGCTTCCACAACATTGTTGCAGCCAATGGAAAATGCATCGAAATTCCGCAGTCCTTCGTGCAATCCCTGCACTTTGCGGTTCACCACCACCGGCACGGTTTGCTCGGTAATGCCGCCATGGGAACGCAGCGGGTCGGTAAGGCCGGAAAGGTCGTGTTTCGCAGCTGTTGTACCAAGAACCTTGGTATCGCGGGAAACGACGACCAAATCCCCCATGCGGTCTTCAGGCAGTTCAAAAGCTGCACAGCCATCTGCCTTGTTATAGGCCACATCAATGCCTTCAAGTCCGGCAATTCGCTTCACAACATCATTCACTTTGCTCTGGTCTTCAAGATAGACGGTCGCAAACGAACCAAGCGCACCATGATGCACCACATAAGGGTCTGTAATCGGCAAGATCACGGTGGACTGGCCAGCTCCAAGCCATTCGTCCAGAGTGTCTTGAAGATAGAGCACATCAGGTTCACCATTTTCCAGGTGCTTGTCCTTCATGCCGTGATCGGCGGTGAGAACGATGATCGCACCTGCAACATCCAGTTCGCCGAGGTACTTATCCATCATCACGTAGAATGCGTTCGCGCCATCGCTGCCAGGCGCAAATTTGTGCTGCACATAATCGGTGGTAGACAGATACATCAGATCTGGTTTGTGCGAGGCAAGCAATTTGACGCCTGCGGCAAACACAAACTCAGAAAGTTCAGCGGAATAAACCTCTGGCACACCCATGCCCACCATTTCGCAAACGTTCTCTATGCCGTGGTTTTCCAGTGTGCACAGGTCGGCTTTTTCAGAGGAAAAACTTACAGCGCCATCTGCGCCAAACGCCAGGTTCTTGCCGAGCAGCAAACGCAGTTTGTCCTTGGCGGTGACCACAACAACTTTCGCACCGGCCTTTTGGAAGGCTTCGAAAATCGTCGGGGCGCGAAGGAATTTAGGGTCATTCATCATCACTTCCTGGCCCGTTTCCGGGTCAATCAGGTAGTTGCCGCAAATACCATGCACAGCAGGCGGGCGGCCCGTGACAATTGATAGATTATTAGGATTGGTGAAGCTTGGAATAACGCTTTTTGCACGCAGGTTTACACCTTCGGCAACAATCTTTTTCAAGTTCGGCATCAAGCCGTCCGCCATGGCATTTTCCATGTAATCCGGCTCAGACCCGTCGCAGCAAATCACAACCACCGGCGCTGTCGGCCAGGCATAGTCACGGCCATTTACAGAAACTGATTTATTCGAACTCATCATTATCTCCTGTTTGCGCTTATGCAGCGGCGGCGCAATTGGTTACGCCTAATTCATTCAATGTTGTCTCAATTGCTTCCAGCGCCCCATGCATTTGTTCCGGCCCCAGCTTGCCAATACAGCCAATTCGGAATGTTTCTGCTACAGTGAGTTTGCCGGGATAAATAACATATCCCTTGTCTCTCAGTGCATCATAGAATGTCTGGAAGTGGAAATTCGGATCAACTGGCATCAAAAACGTCACGATGATCGGTGCTTGCAGGTCATCTGGCAAGAGGGGCACGAAACCAAGCTCGCGCATGCCGTCGATGAGGATTTTGCAGTTTCCTGCATAGCGCGCATGGCGTCCGGCCACACCGCCTTCGGCGTCAAATTCGTTCAGGGCCTGGTTAAATGCGGCAATCACCTGCACCGGCGGGGTAAACCGCCATTGTGCGGTTTTTTCCATCGCTACCCATTGGTCGTAGAGGTCAAGGGCGAGGGAAGGAGAATTTCCCTGGCATTGTTGCAACGTTTCTTTGCGGACGATGCAATAACCCATGCCCGGGGTGCCCTCGAGGCACTTGTTGGAGGAAGCGACCACCGCATCAAACGGCACGGCGTTTGCGTCAAGATCAATAGCTCCGAACGCTGACATGGCGTCGATCAAAAGCCTGCGGCCTTGCACCTTCACAACATCTGCAATAGCGGCGATCGGGTTCAGAATTCCCGTGGTGGTTTCGCAGTGGACAGCCACAACGTGCGTAATGGCGGGGTCTGCCGCCAGCTTGCGATCCACCTCACCCGCATCTACCGGTTCATTCTCGGGCCATTCGAGAATTTCAGTGGCGCGGCCGTGATAGGCGCAGATTTTCGCAATGCGTTGGCCATATGCGCCGTTCACCAGAACCAGCACCTTGCCATCTTGTGGCACGAGGCTGCCCATCATGGCTTCCACGGCAAATGTGCCAGAGCCTTGCATGGGCACGCAAACAAAGTCAGCTTCACCGCCAATGATACCTACCAGGCGTTCACGCATGTGCCGGTTAATCTCGATAAAACCATGGTCGCGGGATCCAAAGTCATTGAGCATCGCCTGTTTTGTTTCAGGAGATGTGGTGAGCGGACCGGGCGTTAGAAGCCAAGGGTCGCCGGTTGGTGAGAGGGAAATTTTCGTTGTCATTGGCCAAAGTCCTCAATTCAGGGGCTGGACGTTAATTAGGTGCTGTGGTTATCATCAATCAAATACATATTACCAAACGTTGACATTGGTTTGACCTATGAATCATTCGCAGCTTCGTGCGTTCCATGCCGTAGCCCTCGAGGGAAGCTTCACCAAGGCGGCAAATGTGTTGCGCGTTTCGCAACCAACCTTATCTGGTCACGTAAAAGCGCTTGAGGAGGGGTACGGGGTTGAGCTGTTTGAACGCGGTGGTCGCAGTATCCGATTAACGGAGTTTGGCCGGTCTTTGCAGGAGATTACCGGACGCTATTTTGGCGTTGAACGCGAAGCGGAAAGTCTGCTCGCCACTGCAAAAGGCTTGTTGCAAGGCCGTCTCAGGGTAGCGGCGGATTCGCCTTACTATGTTGTGCCTCTGCTTGCGCAATTCTCCAGGCGTTATCCAACGGTTGAAAAAACACTTTCCTTCGGCAATTCGGAAAAAGTGTTGGCTGATCTGTTTGCACACCGCTGCGAGGTTGGGATTATCCCCGATCTCACGGCTGACGAGCGCTTGTATTCAGTGCCATTCCGCCGCGACCGGCTGGTGGTGTTTGTAAACACTGGCCACGTCTGGGCTAAACAGCGCAGTGTACGTCTCAATGAACTCGCCGGCCAAACCATGTTGTTGCGCGAGCGCGGCTCTACCACCCGGGCAATCTTTGAACATGCCTTGCATTCGCGCGGCGTCAGCCTTGGAGACACGCTTGAACTTGGAAGCCGGGAGGCGATCCGTGAAGCGGTGGCCGAAGGGCTTGGAATAGGCATTGTCAGTGAAGGTGAAATCGGGCGGGATGATCGTCTGCACACGTTGATGGTTCGCGATGCAGCACTTAATGTGGTGGAGTATGCGGCCTGTCTGGAGGAGAGGAAGACGATACCGGAAGTGGCTGCGTTTTTGAATTTGGCGAAAGAAACAGGCCAGGATTAATAGGGAAAAAATTCGTAATGAGTACACAGAAAGACCAGAAAACCGCCGCAACAGTTGCTATGAAAGGTGGCGGCTACTACAGCGAAAGCACCCGCGGTGCGAAAGATGTTATCGACCGGGCATCTGCCATGTTGCAGGACGCCGCAGCGACAATTCCTGCCCCACCCAATGATACAGCGGTGAGCATTGCTGATTTCGGTGCTGCCGATGGTGGCACGTCGCAGGAGGCTATCCGCGAATTGATCGTGAGCCTGCGCAAGCGCTTTACTGGTCGGCAGGTTTTGGTGACCTACACGGATTTGCCGAGCAATGATTTCTCCATGCTGTTCAAGAATATGCTGGGGCTTGGGTCTGAAACCGCTGCGTCATATCTCTCTGAATTTGATGACGTCTTTGTCCATGCCTGTGGCATCGGATTCCATCGCCAGCTCTTACCCAACGCATCCCTCGACATCGGATTTTCTGCAACCGCTATGCATTATGTATCTGAAAAACCTTGTGAAATTGAAAACCATGTTCACATGGTTGGTGCCAGCGGTGAGACACTGAAAGCCTATGCTGCGCGCGCTAAGGATGATTGGAACAATATTCTTCTGGCCCGTGCCGCCGAATTGCGGCCTGGCGGACGATTGGTGTTCATGAATTTTGGCATTGATGAAGAGGGTCGTTATCTTGGCAATACAGACGGCGTGAACATGTTCGATACCTTCCATTCCCTGTGGAAGGGTATGGCGGTGGAAGGGTTGATCACTGCAGATGAATATTGTGATGCAAGCTTCTCGCAGTTCTACCGCACCAAGGAAGAGTTTTGCGCGCCATTGCTGGATGAAAATTCGCGAGTAAGCGAAGCGGGTTTGAAGTTGATCTCTGCCCACACAGGCATGGTGCGCTGCCCATACCGGTCAGCCTTTGATCAAGCTGGCGGAAAAATGAGCGCCCGGGAATTCGCGGTGTCCTACATTCCAACCCTGCGCTCATGGAGCGAGACGGTGTTTGCCAATGCCCTTGATGCAGGCCGCAGTGCGCAAGAGCGCGCGGCTTTGGTAGATACTTTCTACCAGCGCTATGAAGATTTGGTGGCGGCAAATCCTGATGGTCACGCGATGGACTATATCCACTGCTACCTGGCAATTGAAAAAGAAGCCTAGGCAGTTGAATTGCTAACGCACCCGCCACGCCTGGGTGCGGGCCATGAGGCCCCGCGAAGCGGCGAGATGTATCAATCGGGCAGCGGCATTGGTGTAGAAAATCATCATCCCCATAGCCGCAGCCGGAGCCACATCACCAGCATCATCCATATTCAACACCGCAATTGAAGCCAGCGAGGTGTCTGGTGAATACAGAAATACCAGTGCCGAAACAGTCGTCATCGCGTTGACGAACAGATAGATGGAAATATCGAGAATAGCCGGCATGCATACGGGCACGGTGACCCGGGCAAACAGTTTGGTAAAAGGCTGTTTGAGGGAAGCATTGACCGATTCAAACTCGGTATCCATCTGTTTCAGCGCGGTCACCGCGGTCAAGTGCGACACTGTATAGAAATGGGTAACCGAGCAAATCACCAAAATGGCCATGGTGCCATAGATGGAGTTCAGCGGATTGGCTGGGTCGTTGAAGAAAAAGATGTAAGCCAGACCCAACACCATGCCGGGGATTGCCATGGGCAGCATTGCCAGCAATTGGAAAAGACCGCGGCCATAAGTGAACCCTTGTGTTTTTTCCACCATGTATGATCCGGTGAACACAATAATGGTGCCGGCAACCGCCGTCATTAATGCCATGCGGATGGAGTTGAAATAACTATCCCATCCACCGCCATCCATGACGTCGAAATTATAGTTGCTCAATCCCAAGGACAGGTCGTAAGGCCAGAATTTAATCAGTGCCGCATATTGGCAGACCCCGATCAATCCAAGAATAAAGATGGCAACAATGACGCAAAAAGCGAGACCCGACATGTCGACTTTACGGTCAGGCTTGGGTTCATACGGCACCGAACGTGCTGACAACAGTGCCACCTGTCTTTTCTGCACTGCGCGATCAACGGAAAAAGCGATCAGCGCGGGGATCAGCAAAACCACTGAAACAACCGCCCCCATTTCAAAATTCTGCTGGCCGATCACTTGTTTATAAATGTCCACAGCGAGCACGTTGTACTGTCCGCCGATAACTTTCGGCAGGCCGAAATCAGTTATCACCAAATTGAACACAACAAATGCAGCTGAGATCAGACCATAGCGCGCACCGGGGATAGTCACCGTGGTGAAGATTTTCCATGGGCTGGCGCGAAGCGCAGTGGCAGCTTCATACAGCCGGGCGTCGGAAATGGCCAATGCGGTGGTGATGATAATCAGCGCGTGCGGAAAAGTGAAAAACACAGAACCAATGACAATGCCAATTGGCCCGTAAATAGAATGGCCCATGAGCAAGCCATTGATCATGCCTTGGTTGCCAAACAAATAGACCAATGCAATGCCAGGCAGCAGCGACGGCACCAGAATCGGAACCATGGCGATGAGCTTGAAAACGCCCTTGAATGGCATCAGCGTGCGGGTCAGCGCATAGGCAAAACCAAATGCCAAGCTCACCGTGATGATTGTGGAGATCAGGGCGATAAACAGAGAATTCTGGATTGATCTGAAAAGTGCCGGGGTGGAAAAATAGGTTACATAATTCTGCAAACCCAAACTGCGCGATGGGCGCAGCATGACGTTGCGGAATTCGTTTGACGTAAACTCATGCCATTCGCTGTCCGATATCCGCTCTGATCCTGCAATAAACACAGCACCGCCACCAGAATTCCGGAGCCGGTACATGGTTTTCGCGCGGAAACTGAAATCTGGAAAGAACGTGACGGCAGGCAGGCGGCCGTTTGCGTCGGTATTCAACTCTTGTTGATTTACGGCTTTCACCTGGTCGTTCAGCGCCGCCGCCGTGGTTGGATTACTCCAGCCCTGGCCTTTATCTTCCTGTAGTTCATAAGTGGAAAGATCAAACGCAAAGGCCGAAAAGGATTTCGACATAATCGCGTAAAGCGGAAACGCCAGTGTGACCAGCAGATAGAGCGCAATGGCGATCATAAAGCCGCGCATAATCCAGTCATCGCGCGATAACTTAGGTTTGGCTAGCGGTCCAATCGGAGCGTCTGTGCTGGCAGCGGTACTCATGCCGCAGAGCCTTGGTCAGCGGGAAATACCATGAGCCGGTCTGCCGGCAACTCAATCTTTAAACTGGCACCAGGCTCAACATGCATTCTGCGCACGGCGTTAATCGACATATCCGCTGTGATTTCGGTTCCTTTTAACTCGCTACCGCCAAGCAGCACCCGCCAGAACGAGCCGAGAAATTCCATTTCCAGCACATCGACAGACACAATATTCGGATCCTGGGCTGCCTTGCTTTTTGCGCTGATTTTCTTGCCGCTGCGTTCTGGCAGTACAATGTCTTCCGGGCGAATTGCGGCTGTCGCTACGCTGCCTTTGCTCAAGTTATGAGGGTGGCAGGCAAGCTGTAAACGTCCGAGCGCCACTTTTTCCGGGCCCAAAACTTCACAGGGCATTTGATTCATTTCGCCAATAAAGTCAGCGACGAATAGCGAAGTTGGCTCGCGGTAGATTTCCGTAGGCGTGCCGATCTGTTCAATAACTCCGTGGTTCATAACCACGATACGGTCAGCCATAGACAGCGCTTCTTCCTGGTCGTGGGTCACCATGACAGTGGTCACACCAAGGCTCTGCTGCAGGGATTTGATTTCATGGCGCAAGTGAATGCGCACCCGGGCATCCAATGCGGAAAGTGGTTCATCCAGCAAAAGCAGACCCGGGGATGTTGCAAGTGCACGCGCCAGGGCAATGCGCTGCTGCTGGCCGCCAGAAAGCTGCGCAGGATACTTATTGCTTTGGTCGGGGAGGCCGACCAATTCCAAAAGTTCGTCGACGCGTTTGGTAATCTCAGCCTTTGATTTACCAGCGTTCTCAAGCCCGTAGGCTACATTTTTCTGCACCGTTAAATTTGGAAACAAAGCATATGACTGGAATACGATGCCGAAATCACGTTCTGACGGCGGCAGGTTGGAAATGTCCTTGCCAGCCTGGGTGATGGTTCCAGAGGTGTGAAAATCAAGCCCGGCGATGGCCCGTAACATGGTGGTTTTGCCGCATCCTGATGGGCCGAGGAAGCAAACAAATTCGCCTTCAAATATATCAAGGGAAATATTGTCGAGTGCGGTGAATGCCCCAAAATTCTTCACCAGGTCTCGGGTTGTGAGATAA
>CAJQND010000016.1 GCA_905479595.1 uncultured Hyphomicrobiales bacterium | reverse complement strand
AGCACGTAAGAGTGTAATGACCTCTTCTTTTGCTTCCCGCGACGCTTTGTGATGTGCCCGCATCTCCACTCTTTTAGTGGAGAATTTTTTACGTAATTCCTCACGTCGCGCTTTGGGCAGTTCGTGGAAAAACCTACCCATTCCCATTTTTGGACCTGGCCCGGGGCGCTCATGGTGCCATCCGCCCGTTTGCTTCACATGATAAACCCGCATGCCAATGGCACCGACAAACAATGCGTTCAACATTAAAGACACAATGAGCGCAATTTTCATCCCGCGACCTGATTTTGCCGGATTTGGCGCAGGTTGCGCTGGTGGATTGACTGATTTGCTACCGGCAGTGTCTTTATCACTCACAGCACTTCTCCATCTTCAAACCCGCCATCATCAAGATCAAGCACAGAGCCATCCTGAAGCGTGGTATCATTCGAGGCCACAACCATGTTCGCTGGTAAATATTGCTCGGCAAGCTGAGAGGTCCCAAGCATCACCCCGAGCACGAGACATGCAGCAACTGCAACGGCAGCAGGAACAAACTCACGAAACATCTGGTTCTTTCCCGATTTGCGCACTTTGCTGAAGTCAACAATTTCCGCACTGGTCTCGCGCCCAGGAACCGTCGCCATCATTCGCTCCAGCGCACCGGCAGGCATAACCGGTTGGGGCAGCGCATTCAGCATCGCATCAATACCCGCCGCCTCAGCCATGAGGGCAAGTCCCTCCGGCGATTTCGCCTCACGAACCAGAGTTTCGCGCTCGTCTGCTGGCCAGCGTTGTGGATCAGCACCATAGGCGTCCAAAACCAGTTCAAGCCGTTTCATGTTTTCATCATTGTTCATTTTCATCACCACTGCCCGTCAGCCACGGGCCGTTTCGCCAAATCATCCAGCAATTCCTGCCAGACATCGTTCATTGTTGCCTTCAATCCACGCCGGGCCCGCGAAAGCAGGGATTCCAGCGCATCAACGCTCACATCGAGGACTTCAGCGGCTTCTTTATTGGCCATGCCCTCGTAATAGGTCAGGATCAGAGCCAGACGTTGGCGTTCTGGAAGACCATCCAGCGCTGTCTGTACCTGGCTTGCCGCTTCGTCTGCTTGCAACACGTCCACGACGGAGGCCGACGCATCAACCCGTTCTGGAAGCTCGGCCATTGTTGTTGGCCGTTTCTTGCGCAATTGATCAATCGCACCATTACTTGCCACCCGCAAAATCCAAGCTTTCAGAGATGCACCAGGTTTGAGTTCGGGCGGATTTTTCCATATTTTCAAAAGCACTTCCTGCGCCACATCCTCGGCTTCTGCATCGTTACGCAAAATTCGCACTGCAACTCGCCATGCCGGTTGAAAATATTTCTCAACAATGTACTCAAAGGCGCGTGCATCACCCGACCTGATCTGTTGAAGCAACCGGGCGGCACACTCACCATCCTCGGTTTCATTCCGGTTTTGCGTTTGGCCTGGTTGCTTCAAAATCTATTCCATCTCTCGCGGCGTTTGCCGCAAGGAACGCCAAAATCAGTTCGAGTTTCCGTCTGCCGGCTTATTCTTTTTATCCCGCCGTTTTTTGCGGAACGTCTGCATTTCAGCCTCGTCTACAAATCCGTCACTATTGGCGTCAATACGGGAAAACATTTTAGCCGTCAGAGCATCAAATTCTTCCCGAGAAATCATTCCGTCGCCATCTTTATCCATTCGCTTTACCATGCGTTTAGAGCGTTTTTCCGGGTTTTTCTTGATCTTCGCGCGCAGTTCGTCTTCCGACAGTTTGCCATCACCATTGGCGTCCAGCTTGTCGAAACGCTTACCGCGCCGTTGCGACATTTCATCCAGAGAAATTTTTCCATCTCCATTTGTATCAGATCGTTTCATACCACCGGCTTTGCCGTCGTCAGCTGACTGCGCGTTTGCCTGGGCGAATGATGCAATGGCAAGAGCACCAACCAGCGCGAGCGCTGTCGCCGTCAGTTTGTTTGGAAACGTGGTCATGTAATCCCTCTCAGTAATCTGTTTAAGATCAAGCGGCGTTCGCCACCTCTTGCACTCTATACGAGCGGGGACCGGTTTTCCCGTCGCTAATATTTCATCACAGACCTATAAATCTTCAGTTCTTTCGGGATCACCAATAATTTCGCAAAAGATTGTGTGCACTTGAGACTTTGCCTCAACCAGAGCCGCTTCTAAAGTTTGCAGGTCTGGCACATCGGCTGCAATGGTCAATAACCGGCGCAAGGCAGTTGAGGCATTTTCAATTGAAAACGGACCAGAGACACATAAACGCAACACCTGGGTTAGTGACTGATAGAGACCATAAGCCGATTGTAATTTATCCAACTGTGCGCTGGTAAGCAGGCCTGCATCGCCGATATGCATAAGCGAATTGCCTGTATTTGGGGCGAGGATTTCCGGCTTTGTTGTGGCATGGACAAGCTGCAGATACTGGCAGAGGAACTCCACTTCAACCAAACCACCTGGAACCTGTTTCAAATCCCACCGATCACCCTTGTACAACTCCCCAAGCATGCGTTTACGCATATCAAGTACGTCAGTGCGGATGGTGTTCTCATCGCGCGGTTTTGTCAGGATCGTCCGCACGGTTTCCTCAATCCGCTCCATGAGATCTTTACTGCCCGCAACGGCGCGTGCCCGGCACAACGACATGCGTTCCCAGGTCCATGCAGAACTTTCATGATAGCTCACCATACCAGCCAGGCTGACCGCAATCGGCCCCTTATTGCCTGACGGCCGGAGCCGCATATCCACTTCATACAAAAGGCCTTCAGCGGTGGGTGACGACAGGGCTGCAATCAGGCGCTGAGTCATGCGGGCAAAATATTGGTTAGGGCTGAGAGGTTTCGCGCCATCAGAGCCAGTTGCATCTCCCGGGATGTCATAAATGATCATTAAATCGAGATCTGACGAGGCGGTCATTTCCTCGCCCCCCAGCTTGCCCATAGCCACCACCGCATAACTGCTGCCGGGAATTTTCCCATGGGCTGCCTCGATCTCGTGTGTCACTAGGACCAGCAAATGATCTATCAATGCATCTGCGAGGGACGAATAGGCCTGGCCAGCCTGTTGGCGGCTGGTTGTGGCAGTAAGAATGGCAATGCCGATGCGAAACATCTGCTCATTGGCAATAATCCGGGCTTCGTCCAATCCGTGCTCAAAGCCCTGCACCGCCTCAAACCGTTCAGCTACATAGGCGTGCATCTCACCCGGGCTTGGCAACTTGTCAAAAAAACCGGGATCGAGCATGGCATCTACAGTACGTGGACGGCGCGATAAGGTTTCGGCCATGCGCGGTGCGGTACCAAGAACCATGGCGAGCAAATCAAGCAGTTTCCGATTTGCACTGAGCAGAGAGAATAGTTGCACCCCGGCAGGTAATCCGCGCAGAAACCGGTCAAACGAGGTAAAGGCAACATCTGGATCAGCACTTGCTGCCAGGGCTGCAAGCAGATCCGGCATGATTTCAGTCAGCCGCTCTCGAGCGCGCTCTGAGCGGGTTGCGGCAAACCGGCCATGGTGCCAGGAACGAATAATCGCCGAAATCTCAGCGGGGTTTTTAAATCCCATTTTTTCCAGCGTTGCCTTGGTTTCAGGATCATCAGCAGCACCGGTAAAAGACAAGCTGCCCTCTTCTGCTGCCAACTCTCCCGCAGCTTCAAACAAAGCTTCGTAATGGCCCTGTACCCTGGTTTGATGCGCGGTAAGCACTTCGGCAAATTTCGCAACGCTTTCATATCCGGCAAAACGAACAAACCTGGCAAGGGTTTCATCTTCCGCAGGCAAACTGTGGGTTTGGGCATCATCCTGCATCTGCAACCGGTGCTCAATGCCGCGCAGAAACCAGTAAGACTCAGCAAGTTCGTCACATACGCTTTGCTCAATCCAGTTTGCATCCACCAGTGCCTGTAACATTTCAATCGTGCGCCGACCGCACAATTCTTTCGCCCGCCCGCCGGCAATTAACTGTTGGGTTTGGACAAAAAACTCGATCTCACGAATGCCACCGCGACCAAGCTTGATATTGTGACCAGCTACAGCAATTTTGCCATGTCCTTTATGGGCATGTATCTGCCGTTTCATGGACTGCACATCTGCAATGGCTGCAAAATCGAGATAGCGGCGAAAAATAAAGGGTTGAAGTTCCTTCATAAAGCCATCGCCGCACGCCGTATCACCGGCAACTGTACGCGCCTTGATCAACGCTGCTCGCTCCCAGTTCTGGCCCATGGATTCGTAATAGGTGATTGCAGCATCCAGCGACATGGCCAGTGGTGTTGAACGCGGGTCTGGACGCAAGCGCAAATCCATCCGGAACACATAGCCGTCTCCCGTCATATCCTGCATCATCGACACCAGCGTGCGGGTCATCCGCACGAAGAAAACCGGTAAATCCACCCCCTCACCGCCGCGTACTATTTGCGGATCGTAAAAAACCATGAGGTCGACATCGGAGGAGTAATTGAGCTCATGGGCACCGTATTTACCCATGGCGAGGACGAAAAATCCCGATCCTTCGCCCGGTGTATCCAAATTTATATGGGTGAGTTTGCCATTGTTTTGGGCATCGGCCAGCAGAAAGTCCACCGATGCGTTCAATGTGGCATCCGCAATCGCGCTTATCCAGCGTGTGACTTTATTGCCGTCTCGCAAGCCAGCGAGATCACAAAGCCCTGCAAGCAACGCAGCACGACGCTTGCCGATCCTGATTGCCGTCATCAGTTCAGAATTACTCGATGCATCGCGCCACGCAGTGCGCGTTGTAGCAACCACCTCGTCGATCAATGAATCAACCGGTTCGGCCAGGCAACGGCACGCAAATTCGGCATCGCGAAGCATCAATGACCGTAAATATGGCGATCCAGCCAATACAGCCGTTAGAAATTTCTGTAGTGGTTCATTGTCTGCCAGCAACCCAAACAGGACGCCGCTGGCTGACGTCAGGTCGCTAAGAAAATCAGGTGAACCACCTTCAGGCAACAGTGGCGACATGCGGAAATCGCAAGATGCAATTGTATCATTCATCCTGCGAAGCTAACTGTTTTAAGCGAGCGCGGGAAGGATCAGCTTGGCGGTTAACCCCGGATTCCGGTTAATCAGCGACAATTCGCCTTCATGCAATTGCGCCACGCCCTGCACCAACGATAAACCAAGGCCACTGCCTGGCTCTGAACGGCTTGTATCCAGACGCACAAACCGCTCTGTGACACGGTTTAAGTCACGCGCCGGAATGCCGGGACCATTATCCGTTATCGAGATCACAGTATTGCCTTGGATGGTGGTTGCGCTAAGGCCGATCTGTAATTTTTTATCTGATCCCTCAGGCGGCTTGGCATATTTAAGTGCGTTATCAATGAGATTGGCAATGGCCTGGGCAAGCAATTGCCTGTCGCCGGAAACCTGCAAACCATCTACTGCATCTATTTCCAACGCACCGCCTGCATCTTCCACCAGCGGTTCATATAGCTCGCCAATCTCATTAACGATCTCTGTCACATCAACCGGTGCGAATTGATCACGGGTCTGCCCGGCCTCGGCGCGCGCGATGGAAAGCAGCGCATTGAATATGCGCAACAATTCATCTGCTTCCTCAAGGGTCTCGGTCAGCGCTGCCTTGAACGCTGGTTTTGAGTTTTCGCGCAATGCGGCCTCAACCCGGGCACGCAAGCGGGTCAGCGGGGTTTTCAGGTCGTGGGCCACATTATCTGAGACCTCACGCATCCCCGCCATAAGCCGCTCAATCTGATCGAGCATCGAGTTCAAGTTTTGCGAAAGTCGATCTATCTCATCATTTGTGCCGCGCAACGGAATACGCTCAGACATATCACCAGCGCGGATTGATCGCGACGTGTCTGAAATTGTATCGATCCGTTTCAGGAAATTGCGGCTCATCAGAATACCACCGCCAAGCCCTGCACCAAGCGCCAGAGCAAGTGCGTAATACAACGTGTTGCGAATGAGCTGCGCAAACTGCCGAAGTTCCTCAACATCGCGGCCAACCAACAATGTAAAGCCACCAGACAAACGGGTGTAATAAGCCCGTGCCCGGTGGGTGCGGCGATCATCAGTACCCCTTACTTCATAGGGAAATTCAATCCAGCCCGATTTACCGAGCGCATCTGCAGGCAGACCATCAAGATTGCCGGACATGCGACGTCCGACCTGGTTGGAAAAATAATAGATACCGCGCGAGGATTCCTGGGCCGAGCGCCGCCGCACCGTGTCGAGCAGCCGGGCAAGCCCTCCCTGGCGGTACTGCTCACCCAGACTTGTCACTTCGGTGCGAATTGTCTCGTCGGTCTGGCGTTCGAGCAAAACAGCAGTGTTCCAGTAGACATACCAAAGGATACCGCCGACCGATAACGCAAACACCACCAGATAAACCGCAGACATGCGGAATGTGGATGAGTTGAGAACTTTGAGATTAGCCCTCACGGATCGAATATCCAGCACCACGCACTGTGTGCAGCAGCGGTGTATCGAAATTTTTATCGATCTTGCCGCGCAGCCGCGAAATATGCACGTCGATAACGTTGGTCTGCGGATCGAAATGATAGTCCCATACATGCTCCAGCAGCATGGTGCGGGTGACCACCTGGCCAGCATTCTTCATGAGATATTCCAACAAACGGAATTCGCGGGGCTGTAAAAGAATATTCTCCCCGGCTCGGGTGCACTTGCGCGCCAGCAGATCAAGCTCCAAATCGCCAACCTGCAACTTGGTGGCAGCGGCCTCAGGTTCTACCCGCCGGGCCAGACCTTCAACCCGCGCCAACAGTTCAGAAAATGCGTATGGTTTGGCCAGATAATCATCTCCACCTGCGCGCAGACCTGTCACGCGGTCATCAACCTCACCGAGTGCTGAAAGGATCAGGACCGGAGTGCGGACACCTTCTGCCCGCCATGTTTCAATCACCGAAATTCCATTGCGGCCCGGCAACATGCGATCAACGACCATCACGTCATAGGTACCATCGCGGCCCATCTCCAATCCGTCATCACCATTACTGGCATGATCGGCCACGTGGCCTGCCTCGCGGAGGCCTTTCAACAAAAAGCCGGCGGCCTGGAGATCGTCTTCAATCAGCAAAATGCGCATATTTGTTTGGCTCTGCTCAGATGGGTTCACTTGAGTTTGATAAGTCATAGGCCAATTCCTTTCATATCAAAACAGCCGCAGACAAAAAATCCGGCAGCGGTGAATGGGTACATTCACTGCCGCCGGCTGCTCGAGGAACTTTCTAACTGCGGTGGTAAAGAAAGCCCTGAGTTAGGGGCCGGCCAGATGAGGCTCTGAGGGGAACCATGAGCGAACTCTCATCCAGACCGGCCAACGGTTTTCTGGCGGGGCAGAGAACCGTTATGCTTTTTTCAGCGGCAGTGCGATAAAGCGCTGATTATCACCACTGCGGATGAGCATAAGTACTTTCTTGCGCCCGTTCTCACTTGCCTTGGTGATTGCCTGGCGGACATCAGAAGGCTTGTTGACTGCCACACCGGCGACTTTGAGAATTGTGTCGCCTTCGCGCAGGCCTTTCGCAGCAGCTGCGCTATCTGGATCAACATCAACAACGGCAACTCCGTCACCCTCACCAGGCGCTACCGCCAGACCGAGAGCAGCCAGCGAGGCTTCCGGTGCATCGTCACCGGTTTCAGCTGAAGCCATTTTGGCACCTGGCAACGTGCCAAGTTCTACGGTTTTAACCATCTTCTTTCCGTCGCGGATGATTTCAAACTTGGCATCTGTACCGGGTTTGAGTTCTGCAACTTTGCGGGCCAGATCACGCGGACCTTTAACAACATCACCGTTGAGGGTGAGAATG
>CAJQND010000015.1 GCA_905479595.1 uncultured Hyphomicrobiales bacterium | reverse complement strand
GAGAGCTTTGAGTTGAGCTGACATGCCGGGAATTTCAGGGGGATATGCTTAGCGAATTTGGAGGTAGATCGATATGGGAGACACAACTTCAAGAGGGCGAGACGCGGGCCATGGCGGCCCGAAATGTATAGCGATCGTTGGGCCTTATCTTGGTGGCAAGACATCTCTGCTTGAAGCCATTCTGTTTCGCACTGGAGCAATTGGCCGCCAGGGAACCGTCGGCGATGGCAATACGGTGGGAGACGCCGCCGCAGAAGCCCGCGCCCATGGAATGAGCGTTGAGCTCAATGTGGCCCACACTAATTTTCTTGGCGATGAATACACATTTATAGATTGCCCGGGATCGATCGAGTTCTCACAAGACCAAATTGCTGCGCTCGCAGTATGTGATGCAGCCATTGTGGTGTGTGAGCCTGATGAGAAAAAAGTTCCTGCTTTGCAACTCATTTTAAAACAGCTCGATGAAATCGGTTTACCGCACTTTTTATTCATAAATAAAATCGACAAGGCCGAAGGAAGAGTACGTGATGTACTCACCATGCTGCAGCCTGCAAGTTCGCTGCCGCTGGTTCTGCGCCAGATCCCCATGTGGGAAAACGGCATTGCAACCGGTTTTGTTGACCTCGCATTGGAACGCGCCTATTTGTATCGCGAACATGCGGAAAGCGAAGTTGTGTCCCTTCCTGAGGCGTTGAGCGACCGCGCTGGTGAAGCGCGTTTTTCAATGCTGGAACAGCTTGCAGATTATGATGATGAACTCATGGAAGCGCTGCTTGAAGACATGGAGCCGCCGCGCGACCAGGTGTTTGACGATTTGCAGGCTGAATTAAGCGACGGACTGATTGTGCCTGTGCTTCTGGGGTCTGCAGAAAACTGCAACGGTGTTTCGCGTTTGCTTAAAGCCCTGCGCCATGAAGTGCCAGGCGCTGCGAAAACCGCTGAACGCCTTGGCGTTCCTCTGGACGGGCCTGGAATTGTTCAGGTGTTCAAAACCTTTCACACATCCCATGGTGGCAAGCTGTCTCTTGGCCGAGTTGTTTCGGGAGACATTGCTGAAGGTGTTACGTTGCACAATGTTGCAGGCGACGGCATGCGTCCGGCCGGATTGTTCAGGGTGATGGGACAGGAACCTGAAAAAATTTCTGCGGCAAAGGCAGGTGACACCATCGCTCTTGGACGCATGGAAGAGGCAGAAACCGGTGATACGTTATCGGTGGACAAGGCAAATGCAGCCCAGATCGCACCACTCAATTTGCCAGCTCCCGTCTATGGGCTTTGCATTGAGGCATCTGATCGCAAGGATGAAGTGAAGCTTACGACATCGCTTCACAAACTTATCGAAGAAGACCCGTCTTTGTCTTTGGAGCATAACCAGCACACCAATGAAATGGTGCTGTGGGGGCAAGGCGAGATACATTTGCGAGTCGCCCTTGAGCGCCTGGCGGGTAAGTACGGCATTACAGCTACCGCCCGGCCACGCCGCATCGCCTATAGTGAAACAATCCGTAAACCAGTGACCGAACGTGGTCGCCACAAGAAACAATCTGGCGGTCATGGCCAGTTTGGCGATGTGGTGATTGATGTAAAACCATTGGCCAGAGGAAGTGGGTTTGCATTTGACGACACGATTTCCGGTGGCGTCGTGCCGAAGCAATATTTCTCTGCGGTTGAACACGGGGTGTTTGAATTTATGACGCGCGGGCCGTTGGGTTTTCCGGTGGTGGATGTTGCGGTGACGTTGACGGATGGTTCCTACCATGCGGTTGATTCATCTGAACAGGCCTTCAAGACCGCCGGGCGCATTGCCATGGCTGAAGCTATGCCAAAGGCATCACCGGTGCTGTTGGAGCCCGTCGTGCATGTGAGTGTGCATGTGCCGTCCGACGCAACGGCGCGGATCAACCAGATTGTCTCACAACGCCGCGGGCAACTGCTTGGCTATGATGCGCGCGATGGTTGGCCTGGATGGGACACAGTAGAGGCGCATATGCCGGAAGCAGAAGTGCAGGATTTGATTATCGAATTGCGCTCTGCCACCGCTGGTGTCGGAACATTCTCCTATACCCACGACCACATGTCAGAGCTCAGTGGCCGCGAGGCAGATTTGGTTATTCAGGAGGCTGCAAGCGCGGCTGCTTAAAGGCATAAGACATTAAACAGGGCAGCTTGCATGCGGGCCGCCCTGTTCATTCAAATTTCCTCGCGCAACCGTGACTGGTTGTGAGTAATCGAAATGCGTAGGTTGCTTCAAATTGCGATTTGGAGAACTGATGAACAATGCTGATAAAAAATATCCATGACTGGGAAATTCCAGAATCCCAAGCCACCCCGGAACATGTCTTTTTAAACCGCCGGAAATTCATGGCCGGTCTTGGCGCGGGGGCTCTTTCCATCGGCGCTGGTGCGATGGGTATCAACCCGCTTTTTGCAGCTGAAAGCAAGGATCCCACCATGGATCTTTACCCGGCAAAGCGTAACATGGCCTATAAATTAGATCGTCCTGTTACCGAAGAAGAGCTCAACCTTACCTTCAATAACTTCTTCGAGTTTGGCAGCAGCAAGCGCATTTCCGAGGAAGCCCAAAAGCTTAAAACACGCCCTTGGGAAGTGAAGATTGACGGTGAGGTGGAAAAAGAGATCACCATCGGTATTGATGATCTGATCCGCAAAGTGGGTATTGAAGAGCGCCTCTATCGGCATCGTTGTGTTGAAGCATGGTCAATGACTGTGCCGTGGAGTGGTTTTGCTTTCTCCAAGCTGGTTGAACTGGCGAAACCCAAATCCTCCGCCAAATTTATTCGTATGGAAACTTTTGTTGATCCGGATGTGGCGTCAGCCCAAAAACCATCCGTGTTTCCCTGGAGTTCGCAAAGTAAGTGGCCCTATGTGGAGGGCGTGACCATCGAAGAAGCCCGTAATGACCTGGCCTTTCTGGTAACCGGGGCCTATGGCAAACCGGTGGCAAAACAAATGGGTGCACCCTTGCGCCTGGCACTGCCTTGGAAATTTGGCTTCAAGTCAATCAAGTCAATTGTCCGGTTTACCTTCACGGACAAACGCCCAATTAGCTTTTGGGAAGAACTGCAGCCGCGAGAATATGGCTTTTGGGCTAATGTAAATCCAAAAGTTCCTCATCCGCGCTGGAGCCAGGCAACCGAGCGGGTTTTGGGCACTGGAAACCGGGTGCCGACTTTACTTTACAACGGCTATGGCGATCAGGTTGCCGGGCTCTACAAAGATATGAAGCTTCGGCCTGAAGTGCTTTTCAGGTAATTCTGTAAACAAGGTTATGCGTTACGAGGCAGCGGCGGCGCGTGCTTTCGCGCGGCTGCGGCTGAGAACAATGGCGTTACCCGTGAGTGCCAGAGCCAGCCCGATGAGAGACAGATAGGTCCACTCATAACCCTCGACAAAGGTCGATACAACCAACGCCAAAATCGGAAACATGACTGTTGCATACGCCGCGCGGCCCGAACCAATGCGTCCGAGCAAGGTGAGATAGCAGGCGAATGCGACAACCGAAGATACAACCGACAAGAACACCAGAGACCCAAGATAGACGGGCGTTAATTCAATGGTAAACGGCTTGTCGAGAACAACCGCATATATGGCGCATGTTATGGTGCCATAGACCATGCCCCATGCGGTGGCTGGCAGGACCGGCAGCTTGCGCCGCTGTAAATTGGCAGAAAGCATGTTGCCGGTGCAGAAGCACATCGTCCCGCCAATGCAGAGTATGAGGCCGGTAATCGCATTGCCATTGAGTGAAGTGCCGCTGATTTCAGGCCAGAACATGAACCCGATGCCCGTAATGCCAATGGTAGCGCCTGAAAGCGTGCGGATGCCCGGGCGTTGACCGAAAACAATTGCGGCCAACGCGATGTTAAATATCGAGGCGAGTGAAAACACCACGGAGAGCAGGCCGGATACCAGATACTGCCCGGCATAGTAAAAACACAGAAAATTTGTCGAAAACATAAACACGCCAGTGGCCGCAAACAGCATATGTTCGCGCACTGAAAACCGCATGCGCCAGCCACGAATTCCAGCCCAGATAAACATGATCGCCGCAGCAAGCAAAAACCGCCAGACGAGCGAAACCTCCGGGGGAACTTTGCCAAGCTGCAAAACAATCGCATACCAGCTCAAACTCCACGAGGCGACAACACCGGCATAGAGAGCAAAATCGAACTTGCCTATCGCCGCCTCCGGCGTCATCGAAGGAGATTTTATCGGTGTGCCATCGGCGCTTGAATGGTGGCTTGGTGTTGTCAATTTTAAAGCCTGCAAAAACCAATAAGCCGGGCTCGCGAGGAGCCCGGCTGGGAGTAGACACCCCGAAAAAGAGGTATCTGTGCCAGTCAGGAGTGAGGGGACTGACTGGCATCCAACAGGTTTCAACGTTAAGGGGAGGGAGCAACGCGGTTGGATATAGACAAGGTCTACTGGTGTTATCTTGCAATATGGAGTGGTGTGCGGCAAGACGACGCTGCACATAGGAGCCATGCAAAAAACGCATACCTCAGCGCTCTATTGAACTCTTGTGCCTTTTAGTAAGACCATTCGCGAGCTTTTGAACCAATAAAATCGCGGAAAACCGCCACTCTTTTGGAAGATTTCAATTCTTCCGGGTACACCAGATATGTATCAAATGATGGTGGTTCAACTTCAAGAGGGACGAGAATAAGACTCGTTTCGCGTCCGACAATATAGTCCGGGATGGACGCGATACCCATGCCAGTCTGCACAGCCCGGCGCAGACCGTATACATTATTTACCTTCAAAACACTCTTGCGGGGGTCATTTTCTGCCCGCCCGATGGTCTCCAGCCAGTTGATGTTAGAAAGATATCCCGGTGACGCACCAAAGGTCAGGATGCAATGATTGTCGATGTCGTCAATTGTTTTCGGCATGCCAAATCTGCGGATATATCCCGGTGAGGCGTAGACATGGTTATGCACGGTGAACAAGCGGCGCTGAATCAGATCCGGTTTGGTGGGCATGTGCAAACGGATCGCGATATCAGCTTCGCGCATCGAGAGGTCAAGATCATCATCACTGAGCAACAACTCCATGTTGATGTCTGGGTATAAATTGTGGAATTCAGGCAAGGTAGGCGTCAGCCACATGGATCCAACACCGACCGTCGTGGTAATCCGCAATTCACCGCTTGGCTTCTGCTTTGAATCCATCAACATGGTCTGCGCTGTTGCCAGCTTGTCGAACACGTCATGGGCGGTGCGGTAGAGGATTTCGCCTTGTTCAGTGAGAATTAGTCCACGTGCATGACGATGAAACAGCGCCACCGACAGATCCTGCTCAAGAGTGCTGATCTGACGGCTGACAGCAGATTGGCTCAAGCCCAGTTCTTCACCTGCATGGGTGAAACTGCCAGCATCCGCGACCGCGTGAAAAACGCGTAACTTGTCCCAATCCATCTTGATTTACCTTTTGCCCACGAGATGGCGGGGCCCGTTGCGAAGCTTACTCGGCAGCTTCTTGCCTGGATTCATGGTGGGCCAGATACTTCTCAGCTTCAAGGGCAGCCATACATCCCATGCCCGCTGCCGTTACAGCCTGGCGGTAAATGTCGTCGGTAACGTCGCCCGCCGCAAAAACACCTTCAATCGATGTTGCGGTGGAATCGGGCTTGGTTACAACATAACCGCCTTGTTTGGTTTCAATCTGGCCTTCAAAAAGTCCGGTAGCCGGGGCGTGGCCGATAGCGATGAAAATGCCGTCAACGTCCATTTGCGTAATGGCACCGGTTTTGACATTGCGCAATCGCGCGCCGGTCACGCCAAGCGGGTTTTCATCACCGAGCACTTCTTCGAGTTGGGTATCCCAGATGGTTGTGATTTTTTCATGGTTCAGCAGGCGATGTTGCAAAATGCGTTCAGCGCGAAGTTCATCGCGCCTGTGCACAAGCACAACTTCGGAGGCAAAATTGGTGAGGTAAAGTGCTTCTTCAACCGCTGTATTGCCGCCGCCAACCAGGATGACTTTCTTGTTGCGATAGAAAAAACCATCGCACGTGGCGCAGGCTGAAACACCAAAGCCCTTGAATTTTTCTTCTGTTTCCATCCCCAGCCATTTGGCTTGCGCGCCGGTGCACACAACCAAGACATCGCAGGTGTATTGGGTGCCGCTATCGCCGGTGAGCCGGAACGGGCGCTGAGACAAATCAGCAGCAGAAATGTGATCAGCAACCATCTCGGTGCCCACATGTTCCGCCTGGG
>CAJQND010000014.1 GCA_905479595.1 uncultured Hyphomicrobiales bacterium | reverse complement strand
TGCTAAATTCGTTTCTACTGTGCTTGGGGTTGTTTTGCCAATTTTGTATTGCACGGGCTAGAACACCCATACCGCACCGCACAAAACGCACCATCTACACCCCGCAGAACTCCTTTAAATGTGTGATAACGCAACAAATCCTCCATGCCGCCTAAACGGGTAAAATCATCCTCACCCAGATAACCTCCCGTTTGCACTTCAATCAATATCGCCGCTTCCTCACTTCGATTTGCAAGTTTATGCACCTAACCAAACGGCACATATATCGATTGGTTAGTTTGAAGTGTTTGCAACTCATCACCGATCAAGATCTCAACATTTCCCTGAACAACAATCAAATTGCCGATGGCCACTCCCTGCCCGCCTCACGTCGGTTTGTCTGACAATGCCCACTGAGGGCACAGATGCCGGTATTGATCTGAATCATTACCGTTGCCGCTACCACATGCGAAATTTGCGGTTGTTGGGATAAGGGGTAATTACCCCTCTGAATAAAGGAGAGACACCCATGGCCAAGAAAGCCAAAGTCAAGTCGCTGAAGAAAGAAGTCAAAGCGCGTAAATCCAAAATTGCGCGCCAACGAAAGAAGTTAAAGAAGGCCAAAAAGGCGTTGAAGAAAGCAACCTGATCGGCACACAAAAATCAGAAGGGCTGGCGAATGGGCTGGCCCCACTTTGCATCTCGTTATCTTGCATAGAGGGAAATTGCATCAATGATACCTATCCTAAACGTTTCAGGCATCGGGCCTCACCTTGCTGCGCTTCTGGCTGAGAAGGGCATCACGACAGCAGAACAATTGGCGGCGACATTGCCAACTGCACTGCTTGAAATCCCTGGCATCGGCCCTCAAAGGGCGCAAACCCTTTTGACGGCGGCTACTCTGGCCCTCAAAGGCGACCCACCCAAACCTACAAAAGCGCGCAAACCCTCTGTGCCCACCGCCATCGCCATCGCTGATGAAGTTGAGACGGCGGCGGTAAAGAAGGCCAAAGGGAAAAAAGCAAAAGCCAAGAAAAAGAAACTCAAGAAAAAAGCTGCAGCCAAGAAAGCAGCCAAGAAAAAAGCTGCGGCCAAGAAAGCAACCAAGAAAAAGGCAAAAAAGAAGGCGGCCAGGAAAAAGATCAAAGGAAAGAAGAACGGCAAGTCCCGAAAGAAATAGACGCATCACCGCAACGGTCAGCCAGCGGAGGTTAACACGGAGGCGGTATTGAAAAAGAAGCATAAAAAGCAATCGAACTCATCAACGGAAAACCGACAAGAAACCAAAAAAAGGAAACAACAGCCTGTGGGACTCCCTGGCTATGCGGGGGCAGATATCACAATCAACAAGGGCAAATTTCCGAACAAAAAATACAAGGCGGAACTGGCCAGACTACAAATCGAGTTGGTCAAGCTGCAGGAGTGGGTGAAGGCCAAGGGGCTCAAGGTGGTGGTCTTGTTCGAAGGCCGCGACGCTGCTGGAAAGGGTGGCACGATCAACAGAATCACCGAATGCCTGAACCCGCGCCATTGCCGGGTTGTGGCGTTGGGTGTTCCGACCGAGCACGAAAAATCGCAGTGGTACTTCCAGCGCTACGTGGCACATTTGCCGAGGGCAGGCGAGATCGTTTTGTTCGATCGCAGTTGGTACAACCGGGCTGGAGTGGAACGGGTTATGGGGTTCTGCACCGATGATGAATACGATGAATTCATGAGGACATGTCCAAAATTCGAACGCATGTTGGTGCGATCAAAAACACTGCTTATCAAATACTGGTTCTCTGTCAGCGACGAGGAGCAGGAGCGCCGCTTCCAAAACCGCATTACTGATCCGACAAAACGCTGGAAGTTGAGTCCTATGGATTTGGAATCACGCCGCCGCTGGGTCGAATATTCCAAGGCCAAGGACGCGATGTTCAAGCAAACAGACATCAAGAAGGCGCGTTGGTATGTGGTCGAGGCGGACGTCAAGAAACGTGCGCGTCTCAACTGTATAAGACATTTCCTCAACCTCATTCCCTACGAGGATTTGACGCCCGCACCGTTCGAACTACCGCCGCGAACCGAGGACGACAGCTATGAACGCCCCCCGTTAGAAGACCAGCACATCGTGCCAGACCGCCTTGATTAGACTGGCGGGTGAGATCAGAGCAGTTCCAAGCAAGCCCAGTTTTTTTGCCATTTGCTGCAAGAGGACCACAATTGATTGATTGAGCGGCCACGAAAGTCCATGCAACTTCAAACCTCAGTAGATGGGTTCGCAGACTGTGTTGCGGCGCGCACTTAAATCCATATCTCCAAGCGGTCGTTGCAGCCGTTAGAACAATTTCTCCTCGCCGGAGAAATCAATGCCCATCGTGTATCCATTCATCACTTGAGGTGTTTTTGATCATCACCTTTCTGCAGAGATGACAAGAATGCAGCGCCAACGTATTTCAAACTGCGATACTGAACCCCTTCAATGTTAAACTGCAGCACCGAACATTGAACCTTCTGCTTCACCTGCGCCGCACCCTACAAAACGCACCTTCTGCACCCCACCAAATTCCTTTCAATGTGCGATAAAGAGAAAAAAATTGCCTACTGTGAGTTGTAAGATTTTTTGATTAAGATCATTTATCAAATGACTTTCCAGAACTATCTATTACCCCGTGCCTTTTTTAATAATGGTCAAAGCAAGGGCCAAGGACAAATCGGACATGAAGCGACTTTATTTTCTTTTTATTCTCGGGCTGCTTGCAGCCGGCGCAGGTTATTGGTGGTTTGTTGGCAACTACATTTCGGTTAGCACTGTACAAACCAAACGAGGTGATGCCGCCGAAGTAGTTTACGCCACCGGTACGGTCGAACCGCTTCTATGGGCCAAGATTACGGCGCTCCAACGCAAGCGAATTATTGACCTCTGCAAATGTGAAGGTGAAAAAGTCAGGGCCGGTGAGGTGTTGGTGCGCCTGGATGATGCTGAAGAGCGCGCATTACTGCGCCAATTGAAAGCTCGCATGGAGCGGCTGCAAGCAGATGCGGATCGGATCAAGAAATTGGTTGACCGAGACATCGCCTCGCAAACAACATATGACGAAATGATCACTCAGATTTCCGAGCACGAAGCACGGATTGCTGCACAAATTGACAGGATCGATGACCTAGAACTGAAAGCGCCGATTAATGGCGTCGTCCTGCGCCGTGATGGAGAGGTGGGTGAAGTTGCAGGCACCGGCCCAAGTGACGCAATTATTTGGATTGGCCAGCCAAAACCTCTGCAGGTTGTTGCAGAAATCAACGAAGACGACATTGCCAAAGTCCAGAAAGGGCAAATTGTCCTACTGCGCCATGAGAGCCGTGCAGGAGAACCGCTCAAGGCGAGTGTGGACCGCATAACACCGAAAGGCGATCCTGAAAGCAAAACATTCCGTGCATACCTTGCGCTTCCCGACGATACTCCGTTGATGATTGGCATGAGCGTCGAGGCAAACATCGTCATTCGTGTAGCCAAAAATGCCATACTTCTTCCAGCGGAAGCAATCAACAATGAGACCGTTCAAATTGTAAAGGACGGTCGTGTGCAATTGCGGAAAGTTGCTCTTGGGATCAAGGGAACACGTTTTGTGGAAATGTCCGAAGGTGTTTCCGAAGGAGAGGCTGTGATATCTCCTTACAATGAAAAACTCAGGAACTACGCCCGGGTAAACGTGATCGTGGGCAGAGCGGAATGAAGCTCATTCTTGACATCGCCTTCACCCACGTATTCACCCGCGTGCGGCAGACTCTCGTCGGTATACTGGGAGTTTCCATGGGTGTTGGATTTTCTGTCATGATGGCAGCACTCATGGAAGGGTCGCAGAGAGACTTCATCGATCAGCTCGTCGACAGTATGCCACACATTACTGTGACAGACGAAAGGCGTTACGCGCCTAGACAACCGGCCGAAGATATCTACGCCGCTGTTTCGTTTTCGGGCATAAGAACCCCTGAAACCCGACCCGGAATCAAGAACCCGTTCGCGACTCTAGCCAGCATCGAAAGCTGGCTAGAAGGCGCCGTAGCACCATCGGTCGAGGCTCGTGTGGTAATTCGCTATGCCGGTCGGGATACAAGCGCCAATATAACTGGCATTGATCCAAGCCGGGAAGCGCATGTATCAAACCTTCCCACGCAAATCCGCGAAGGTTCCCTCAATGCTCTCTACAAGTCATCAAATGCTCTAATTCTCGGTGACCGTCTAGCAGAAAAAATTGGGGTACGTATTGGTAACACTATTACGCTTGTTTCCGGCACAGGGCACTCGATGTCGGGCACCGTCGTTGGTTTTTCTCACTCTGGCGTCAGTAAGGTCGACGAGACCCAAGCCTATACTTTGCTCAAAACCGGGCAAATCCTGGCGGGCCAAATTGGACTAATTAATGCTATCCGTGTCCAGGTAGACAACACTTTGTTGGCTAACGATGCAGCAAAGAAGATCGAAGCGCAAACGGGATATAAATCAGTCTCCTGGCAAGAAGCAAACGAAGATTTACTGTCTGCTTTCGAAATTAGGAACTTTATAATGTATACAGTCGTTGGCGCGATTTTACTGGTCGCATCCTTCGGCACCTACAACATCATATCGACTATTACTCATGAAAAAACTCGGGATATCGCTATATTAAAGTCACTTGGCTTCAAAGAGAAGTCGGTGCGACGGATCTTTCTTTTCGAAGCTCTCGTCATCGGCACTGGTGGCGCGCTTGCGGGATGGATTTTGGGTTACATACTTTGCCAGATACTGGAATCAATCGAATTCAAAAGCCCGTTCATTGATTCCAATCATCTTCCCATCTACTACACATATCTCCATTATCTTTTGGCAGCGGGTGTCGCTCTAGCGG
>CAJQND010000013.1 GCA_905479595.1 uncultured Hyphomicrobiales bacterium | reverse complement strand
TGGGCAACCGGATTTTTGGTTGTGATGATTGCCTTGCCGTGTGTCCGTGGAACAAGTTTGCCCAAACGGGCTGTGAGGCCAAACTTGCCGCCCGCGGTGCTTTGCGCGCACCGGATCTGGCGGAGCTGGCAAGTCTGGATGATGCGGCGTTCCGTACTCTGTTTACCGCCAACCCGGTTAAGCGCACGGGACGGGACAGGTTTGTGCGCAACGTGTTGATCGCCATTGGTAATTCCGGTGACGGCGACCTTGCTGCAGCCGCGATAAAACGCCTTCGCGATGACTCTGTCTTGGTGCGAGCAATGGCTGTATGGGCGTGCACGCAATTGCTGGATCGAGACGCATTGAACGACTTGCGTGCCTGGCATGAACCCAAGGAAGACGAACCAGACGTGCTCACAGAATGGAAGGCTGAAGCGTGAACCATTTGCTTTGCTTTGGCTTTGGATATTCGGCCAGCACCTTGGCGCGTCAACTCGACAGGAAAATCTGGCGCGTTACCGGCACTGCGCGAACACCTGACGCATGTGATGAGATTGAGACGTCCGGGTTTGACGCGTTGGTGTTTGACGGCACGGCACCCATCGAAATTCCCGACGACATTACCCACCTGTTGATTTCCATCCCACCCAATGAATATGGCGATATTGTTCTAGATCATCATGCGGATACCATTGCGAAGCTTGCCGGGCAGATAAAATGGGCAGGGTATTTGTCCACGACCGGGGTCTATGGCAATCGCGATGGTGGATGGGTGGATGAAACTTCAGACCTTGCCCCTTCAACTGAACGCGGCCACCGGCGGTTGGCAGCCGAGACCGCGTGGCTGGACATGTTCACCCGCCATGGTGTGCCGGTGACGATTTTCCGTCTTGCCGGTATTTATGGCCCTGGCCGCAATCAACTGGTTTCCGTTGCGGCAGGAAAATCCCGGCGCGTGGTCAAAAAGGGCCAGGTGTTCAGCCGCATCCATGTTGAGGATATTGCCGGGGTTCTCGCTGCATCCATTGAAAATGTAAACCCCGGTGCGGCCTATAATGTCTGTGACGATGATCCTGCTCCGCCGCAGGAAGTGGTTGCCTATGCCGCAGAACTGCTGGGCATGGACCCGCCACCGGAAGTGGCATTTGAAGACGCGAAAATGTCGCCTATGGGCCGCAGCTTTTATGCAGAATCAAAACGTGTCGCCAACCAGCGCATCAAGCAAGAGCTTGGCGTCGCGCTCGCTTATCCCAGCTACCGTGAGGGCCTGAAGGCATTGGCTGATGCTGGTGAGGGCAAAAAATAAGGGCGGCCACATTCGCAACCGCCCTTCAAAAACATTTAGTGAGCCTGGCGCTTAAATCGCTGCTTCGATCCAGTCGGCGAGGCGGCTTTTCGGGGCTGCACCTGTGTGGGTATCTGCAACTTCTCCGCCTTTGAACACCATTAATGTGGGGATCGAGCGGATGCCGTATTTCACCGGTACGTTGGGGTTTTCATCGATGTTTATTTTAACGATTGTTACCTTGCCGTCCATTTCGGTGGCGAGTTCATCAAGAGCGGGAGCGATCTGTTTGCACGGGCCGCACCATTCCGCCCAGAAATCCACGACCACAGGGCCTTCGGCGTTAAGGACGGTTTGCTCAAAATCAGCATCGGACACATGAATTGTGGTGGACATTTTATTGACCTTTCAGGGTGACGCCACATTTTTCGCGGCGAACAGAGAATCTCAAACAATCTACCCTGAACGTAAGAACGCGCCTGCGCCGGGTCAAGGGCGTGCAGCATTTACCCACGATCATGTGAAGGCAGAGTTGAGCATTTCCTCAGGCACTTCCATAATTTGGGCATTTTGCGTCCAGACCAGCCACGCGCGCACGGTGCGGCCAGGGTAAATTTGCTGTAAGGCGAGCCCGTAAGTGGCAAGCTGGCGGGTGTAGGCGATCGGGATTTCTTCCACATGCGCAGGAAGTTCGCGATTGGTCTTGAAATCTGCCACCAGAATTTCGTCCTCCAGCACCGCAAGCCTGTCGATAATGCCCGATATGATGATTGGTGCACCGCCAGGCCCGATAACGGGCAGGCGGGCGGTAACTGGCGCTTCGGCAATGCTGCCTGGTCCAAAGAGAGCCTGCAGGCCCGGATCTGAACTGGCAAGCAGGTTCATGACTTCGTGGGCGATGCTGTCTTGTTGGGTTTGCGAAAAATCGTGGGCATGCGCGTTTAGATAGCGCGTCATTGCCTGCTGGCGTTGATCAACGGGCAAATCAGGCAAAGATTGCAATAGCCTGTGAATGAGCCTTCCGCGCAGGAATCCGGAACCTTCAGCGCCCGCAAGAGGCGAGGTGGCCGGCTGCTCTTTTATCTGGGCGCGAGGCGATCCGTCCACCAACTCGAAATCAAGCCGTGATGGCGCAAGGGGGCGTGGCTCTGGTGGTTCGGGAGGGGCGGGCTGGCGCATCCAGTCTTCGAGTGTTTGGGGCGCAGGCTCCACCGCAATCTCCTCGTGTGCGCCTGCTCTGCGGGGTTGGCCAATGCGCCAGGTGCCGGATGTGGCCGTCTCACCAAACACTTCGCTGCCGTGCGCCACCATCATCGCCTGGACTTTCGCATACCAGCACTCTTCTCTGAGTTTGTCTGGATCACCGGCACCGCACACATAGAGCTGGTCGCGGGCGCGGGTCATGGCCACGTAGAGAAGCCGGTTTTCCTCTTCCATGGCGGTTGCTATCTCGCGTTGCACCTGGTCAGCGACGATTTGCGGCTGTAAATCGCTCTTCAACTTCCACACCGGGATCGAAAACCCGGAAGCGCTTTCACCCAGCCCTAAAACCGCATTGGTCTTGCGGGCATCTGGTACACTGGTGGTGTCGGGTAAAATGACAATATTTGATTCAAGCCCCTTGGCGCCATGCACGGTCATCACCCGCACTTCGTTTTTGCCTTGGTCCATTTCGCGTTTTATCTGTGCGTCATCTGCGTCCATCCATTCCACAAATCCTTGCAGGCTGGGCGCATGGGCAGCTTCAAATTCCAGGGCAAGGCGCAGGAATTCATCAATCGGATCATCGGCCTCACTGCCAAGACGCTTGTGGAACCAGCGCCGGCCATGGTCAGGGCCGAGTACGTGCGAAAAGAATTCAAAAGGCCGCATCTGGCCAGCCATCCGCCGCCATTTGGTCAGGCGTTGCTTTGCCGTGTTAAAAGGTGCGTTTGCAGCCTCCAGCGCAGCCCATAATGTGCCGGTGCGCGGGTTGGCCAGCTCCAAAAGATCATCATCTGTCAACGGTTCGGGTGGGTCGTCCTGATTGTGATCCCTGTCGCGGCCCACAAGCGGGCTCTTTAAAACGCAGGCCAGGGAATAATCATCTTGCGGCAGGGCCAGCGCGCGCGCCAGCGCGAGTAAATCCATCACCGCAATGTGGGCATTGAGCACCAGCCGGTCCGCGCCCGCGACAGGTATATGGCGCTCCGCCAATGCCCGCACCAGAGCATCAGCCATGATGCCGCGCGACCGCAGCAGGATGAGAATATCACCTGGTCTGACCTGAGACCCGCTCGCCGGGTCAAGCCAGCTTGCAATGCGTGCCGCAATCTCTTGGGCAAGCAAAATCTTGTGGTGGGTAACCGGCACCCGGTCAACCGGGGCATAAGGGTCTGGCGAACCCGGGTCTTGTTTTTCGGTGAGCGGCCACAGTTCCACCAACCCGGCAAAATCACTTCTGGTCGCCTGATGGTCTGGCCACTCGCCACCTTCTTCTGCAACGCCACTGGTCGCCAGCGGGTTTGCCTTGAACACATTATCCACTGCTTCCAGAACGAGCGGTGTGGAGCGAAACGAGACGTTGAGGTTAACCGGCTCGAAGCGGGCATTGCCATGGCGCGCGGCGCGCTGGGTATCAACGCGCTGGCGGTCAAACCCGTCCGGGTCAGCACCCTGGAATGAATAGATCGACTGTTTGCGGTCGCCCACTGCAAACAGGGTGCGCGCTACATCGGCGCGCGCGCCATTGCCGGTGAAGAATTCCTCCGTCAAAGCGTTGACGATTTCCCATTGCTGGGGACTGGTGTCCTGCGCCTCATCGATCAGCACATGGTCAAT
>CAJQND010000012.1 GCA_905479595.1 uncultured Hyphomicrobiales bacterium | reverse complement strand
CGATTTACCCGTGGACCGCCAGCCGACCAAAGAACTCACCCAGGAAGTGGCGCGTTCCAGAATGATTGAAGCGCAGAGACTTACCAGCCGCTTCAAGGGATGTGGTTCAGTGCGTAAGGCCGCATCCGGTATCTTCAACGTCAAGATTGGTAAAATAGTTCAAGCGGACCCGCGCCGTATGCCGAAGCAAACCATTGCAAGTCTCAAAAAACTCGGTCCAGGCCGGGCTGCGGTTATGGGGGTCTCACCGGACCTGACCAGCGTGCAAATTATCGCTTTTTGTGGAACAGAACGGATAGCCCCGCAAGCACCAACAGTTAGCCGCGACGATGTGAAAAGTCGTTTGGAAAGCGAGCGTTATCGCACGCTCGGCAAAAGTTATCTTCGCGATCTGCGCAAGAATGCGTTCATCGAGTACAAAGATAAAACTTCAAGCAATTAAGGAGCGGTTAGACTGGCCGATCCATCCTCTACACCAGGCAATGATTTGCTTCCCCTCGCCCTGACGATTGGGGAGCCGGCGGGTATCGGACCAGAAATCGCATTACTGGCCTGGCAGGTGGCCAAGTCCAAACATTTAGCGCCCTTTGTGCTGATCGGTGATCATCAGATTATGGCGTTGGCCAGCGCAGCGATGGGCATCCCCATCGCTGCGGTTTCCAACCCCACTGCAACGTCGGAAAAATTTGAAACCGCCCTGCCGGTGGTTGATGTGCCCATGAAGGCGACAGCCACACTCGGTGCGCCCTCGTCGGCCACTGCCCAAGGCGTAATCGCGGCCATCGACACTGCGGTTGCATTTACCCTGGCAGGAAAAACCCGGGCTGTCGTGACCAATCCCATTCAAAAATCGGCGCTCACCTCCGGGGGGTTCGCCCATCCCGGCCATACAGAATATCTGGCTCATTTGGCACAAAGATCTGGCCACCCCGTCACACCGGTTATGATGTTAGCTAACGATCTGCTGCGCGCTATTCCAGTCACCGTACACATCGCCCTGGCTGATGTGCCGAAGCAGCTTACGTCCGAACGTATCGTTACCACCGCGCGCATCGCGCATCACGATTTAAAGGCCCGGTTTGGCATTGCACAGCCGCGATTAGCAATTTCTGGTCTCAATCCCCATGCAGGTGAAGCAGGAACCATGGGTGGCGAGGACATTGCCGTTGTGGAACCAGCTGTAGCCCAGCTCATCGACGAAGGCATTGATGCAATCGGTCCCCTTCCCGCCGACACGATGTTTCATGAAGAAGCGCGCGCGGGTTATGATGTTGCCCTTTGCATGTATCACGATCAGGCGCTTATTCCAGTCAAGACCCTGGGTTTTCATGACGGGGTAAATATCACCCTTGGCCTGCCCTTTGTGCGCACCTCGCCTGACCATGGCACAGCTCTGACCCTCGCTGGCACCGGAAAGGCGCGACCAGACAGCCTGATTGCCGCTCTGCGCATGGCAGACCAGCTGACCAGCCCAAAACCATGATTGACGACTTACCGCCACTGCGCGAAGTGATCGCCCGCCACGGCCTGTCGGCGCGCAAGAGCCTGGGTCAAAATTTTCTATTGGACCTTAACCTGACTTCCCGCATTGCCCGTTCTGCCGGGACCCTGGAAGGCAGTAATGTACTCGAGATCGGCCCGGGACCAGGCGGGCTTACGCGGGCTCTGCTGGCGGAAGGGGCTGCCCACGTAACAGCGATTGAACGCGATCGACGCTGCATCGCGGCCTTGGAAGAAATTGCTGAACATTACCCGGGGAAATTGACAATCGTTGAAGCAGACGCCCTTGCCGTTTCCCACCGGGACCTGGTGAGCGGTCCGTGTAAGGTTGTGGCTAACCTGCCCTACAATATCTCCACCGTTTTGTTGACCCGTTGGCTCACCGAAGACCCATGGCCCCCTTGGTTCGACAGCCTGACCTTAATGTTTCAAAAGGAAGTCGCGGCGCGGATCACCGCCAGCTCCGGATCAAAAGCCTATGGCCGCCTGTCAGTGCTAAGCGCTGTACGCGCCGACGCTTCTTGCCTCTTTGATGTACATCCAAGCTCATTTACACCACCGCCCAAGGTCACTTCGACAATTGTGCAACTCGTTCCGAAGTCAGACGGCTTGAAAGCAGCGCAACTCGCAGTTTTGGAAAAAGTCACAGCTGCCGCTTTTGGCCAGCGACGGAAAATGCTGCGGCAAAGCCTGAAATCTCTTGGGGTTGAGATTGATTTACTCTTGGAAAACACCGGATTTGCAGCAACAATGCGAGCCGAGCAGGTGCCGCCGGAAGCATTTTGCCAGATCGCTAACGCACTAATGGGAGCACAAAAATGAAACGCCAATCCATGACCGATTACGGCACACCGCTGGAAGAAACCGATGGAGCAATCCCGGTGCCGGAAGGAACCGGGGTCGTCGTCAAAATCAGCCATTGCGGCGTCTGCCATAGTGATCTGCATATTCAGGATGGCTACTTTAATCTTGGCGAGGGAAAACAGCTTGATGTCACCGCAGGGCGTGATCTGCCATTTACCCTGGGTCATGAGATCTCCGGCACGGTGAGTGCTGTGGGACCGGACGCCGGCGATGTAGATACTTCTAAACGTTATGCGGTCTATCCATGGATGGGGTGCGGAAAATGCGCGTTGTGTGAAGTAGGTGACGAGCATTTGTGTAACACGGTTCACCATCTTGGCATCAACGTCGATGGCGGATTTGCAACACATGTTGCTGTCCCCCATCCGCGCTACCTGCTTGATGTTTCCGATATCGACCCGGCTCTTGCCGGAAGTTACATGTGCTCAGGACTAACCGCGTTCAGCGCACTCAAAAAAGTTAGCAGGCATGTGGGTGTTGATGGCCCGTTGATGATTACCGGCCTTGGCGGTGTTGGCATGATGGCGCTGCAATTCGCACGCGCCATGTTTCCAAACGCGACACTGCTTGCCGCAGATATTGATGAAACAAAACGCCGCCTCGCCCTTGAAGCAGGCGCTTCCCATGTATTCGATCCATCAGAAAGTGATGCCCGCAAACAGGTTTTCAAGACTGCTGGTGCAACACCTGCGGCAATTGATTTTGTCGGCGCGGAAAGCTCATTGAATTTCGCGCAATCCATTCTCGCCAAGGGTGGCCTTGTGGTGATCGCAGGTTTGCTTGGCGGGCGCTTCTCAATGCCAATTCCGATGTTCCCAATGCGGGTGATCACGCTGTCGGGAAGTTTTGTCGGCTCGCTGACAGAAGCGCGCGAAATGCTTGAGCTAGTGCGCACCGGTGCCGTTACCGCTATTCCGGTAGACACGCGCCCGCTTGATCAAGCCAATTCCGCGTTGGATGACTTGCGGGCAGGCAAGGTAATCGGGCGCGTCGTGCTGACAGTTTAGTCAGAGCTTATCAATCAAGTTTCGCGTAAACCCGGTCAGTCCGGTGCGGCGGGTACGTTTCAGGCGCTCGGCATGAAGGATAGATAAAAGCCCCTGATGGGCACGCTCTAAATCATCATTGATGATGACATAATCATATTCCGGCCAATGACTGATTTCGTCTGCCGCTTCCGCCATGCGTTTGGCAACTACCGATGCGGTATCTTGTGCACGGGTGATCAGGCGCTGACGCAATGTATCGGCAGATGGGGGCAGAATAAACACCCGCACCAGGTCTTGTGGTCTTGCCTGGGCCAGTTGCTGCGTGCCTTGCCAGTCGATATCAAAAAGCACATCCGCGCCGGTTTCCAGCGCATCATCAACCATTTTGGATGGCGTCGCGTACCAATTGTCGAAAACTTCAGCCCATTCCAGTAGCGCGCCATCATCGCGCATTTCGGCGAATTTCTCCTTGGAGACAAAAAAGTAGTCCCTGCCTTCAACTTCACCTGGCCTTGGCGGTCGGGTGGTTAGGGAAACCGACATGGCTATATTGCTGTCAGCGGCAAGTATTTTGCGGGCAAGGGTGGATTTTCCCGCGCCAGAAGGTGACGACAGAACCAGCATGAGGCCACGCCGGGCGATTGGGGATGTGGGTTCGGCACTACTCAATTTGATCACTCAATATTTTGTACTTGTTCACGCATTTGGTCGACAACCGCTTTTAGGTCAAGCCCAATAGCGGTCAGGGAATGGTCATTGGCCTTTGAACATAATGTATTGGCTTCCCGGTTGAATTCCTGGGTCAGAAAATCAAGCTTGCGTCCAACTGGTTCGTTTGAGGCCAACAGTGCTCGAACAGCTTCCACATGAGCAAACAACCTGTCGATCTCTTCCTGCACGTCCGCTTTGGCCGCCAGCAAAATTGCTTCCTGATGGAGGCGGTCCGGGTCGAGCGTTGCGTTTGTGCCAGCGAGTCGTGCAATCTGCTCGTTCAAACGTGCGGTGATTGCTTCACCCGAGCGCGCCGGACAATCCCGCGCCGCGGCGGTAAGGTTTTCGATCTGCGATGCCTGGTCTTGCAAAAGAGCTTCCAGCTTTTTCCCTTCCGCCCGGCGCATTTCCTGAAGTGCCAACAAGGCTTCCTCCAGGCTCACCAGAACTGCGGCTTCCAGGGATTGCCGCGCCTCTTCATTTTCTTCTGGCTCTGAAAGTTCTAATACACCCTTCATCGCCAGCAGACCATCGAGACGCGCAGGCGCCACCTCAACCTTGGCATCAAGCTCTGCCATCAACCCAACAAGTTGGTCGAGAACGGCGTGATCGACCTTGAGTTCTGCTGCGGCACGATCACGGCTGAGGTTTAAAGAAAGTTGACAATTTCCCCGGCGAACTGCGCCACCAAGGTGTTTTCTCACCTCAGCTTCCAGCCCTTCAAATCCAGAGGGCAACCGGCAGCGCATATCAAGCGCCTTGCCATTCACCGTGCGGATTTCCCAATACCATTGCACCCCTTCAACAGCGCCATCGGCGCGGGCAAAGCCTGTCATTGAATTCAGGGGCATTGGATTTGATCACCTTATCAAATGAATCGATACGTGTGTTGATTATAAGTTAGCCCCTGGCAGCGCAACCGCCAAGATGGCGAAATGCAAAGGTTATTTGTTTTGAAACCAGAGGGCGGCAAGCTCCCGCGAGCCAAAAATATTTGTTGAGGATGGGCAGCACACGATCATCCATCCACAGAATGTTAAGTTTTTTCGCTTCAAAATTGCGCGAAGTGATGCAGGTTTAGGTTTGGCAATCACTGAGATGTGGTTGGTTTTTGGCGCGGCAGAGGCAATGCGTTGCTCGCAAATTGCGCGGCCATATCATCCGTAATAAAATCGGCTTCAACGGCTTTTTCCGCTGTTGCAGCGATTGCGCGCAAATCATTGGGGTCAGGTTTTGCATCTTCACCGCCACTTGACGCTGCATCAGTTGCTGGCTGTTGCGCCGCTGCAATCTTTGCCTCTGCAGCCGCCTTGCGTTCAGCTTCAATCGCACGCCAATTCTTCACGTTCTCTTCGTGCTCTTTCAGCGTCTTGGCGAACACATGACCACCTGTACCGTCGGCGACAAAGAACAGGTCTTCCGTCGCAATCGGGTTCAGAACTGCCATGATCGCTTCCTTGCCGGGATTGGCAATCGGCGTCGGAGGCAAGCCTTTGATATGATAGGTGTTATATTTGGTTTTGCGCTGAATATCAC
>CAJQND010000011.1 GCA_905479595.1 uncultured Hyphomicrobiales bacterium | reverse complement strand
CCCGGCAATAGCCCCGGAAGTTAACGCATCAATCAGTGCTGGTTCCTCGACAGCAGCGCCACGGCCAATGTTGATGAAGCGGGCGGATGGTGCCATGTTGGCGAAAAATTCTGCATCGAAGTATCCAGCCGTCTCAGTCGTCGCTGGAAGCACACCTATCACCCAGCTTGCTTCACGCACCAGTTCAGCCCCTGCTACCTTTGAATGAATTGTGCCAAAATCAACGTCATTTTCACGCGCCGTCCGCCCAACGCCAGCAACCTGCATACCAACAGCTTTGAGCATGCGAGAAATCTCGCGCCCGATTGACCCTACCCCGAAAATCACCACCTTGCGGCGATGCAGCGTTTCGGTCAACCGGTGTTGCCAACCCCGCTTCGCCTGAAGCTCCAGCGTATGCGGCAAGTCTTTGGCTTGTGCGAGCATCATCCCTAAAACATACTCTGCCATTGCGCGGTCGAACACGCCGCGCGCATTTGTGACCATTACCTCACTGGCAACTAGTTCGGGAAACAGAACACCGTCAACCCCGGCACCACACCAATGGATCCATTTTAGTTCATTGGCCAAATGCCAGTAGTCGGGAAGCCGGTTTCCCTTAAAATTCCAACCCAGCATAATTTCCGCACCAGGCAAGGTTTTGACCAGTTCCACGCTATCTTTCGCGAAGCATACATCCAAACCCTTCGCAACTTCGTGCAATCCCGGCACCTCATCAAATCCGGCAGCACCGGTTACCAGCAAGTTCATTGCGTGCATTTCCTTTTACATTCCATCACCGCACCATGTCACAGCAACGAGGTTGCCATCAAGAACAGCGAACATATTCATGTTGAACACCCGATTTGAAACTGACAGAACGCCTTCACAAAGCATAAACAGAGGGGTATCACTGCAAACTGTTCTCGCCTGCACCGAACGGAAACCGTGAATGGGGCCTGACCCAAAGGATAGCAATCAGATCATGTCCCGGAACGCCACCACATTTCCTTCTGCGGTGATTTTTTTTGCAGCTACGGTCTGGGGCCTGTACTGGCTGCCTCTGCGGGTAATCGAACAGGCGGGGTTGACCGGCGTTTGGTCAGTGTTCGCAATTAACGCAGCACCTGCGATTGCTCTGCTCCCCTTGGCCATTTGGCGGCATAAAGCAATCCGTGCCGACCTTGTTCCAATTATGTTGATTGGGCTCCTGACCGGTTGTGGGCTGGTTTGCTACTCAATCGGGCTCGTTTACTCCACGATAATGCGCGCCACATTGCTGTTTTACCTAACACCGTTGTGGTCGACATTACTTGCTTATTTCATTTTTCGCGAACGTGCGGGCTGGCAGAGATGGGTAGCAATTGCTCTGGGTTTTGCGGGACTTTGTCTCATGTTATCGGAAGGGTCTGGTAGCGCGAATTCTATCGGCATTGGCGATGCTGCAGGATTTATGTCAGGAATACTATGGGGCCTTGGCACTGTCGCACTGCGCCGCTGGCCACATGTAAAGCCGTTAGATACCGTTCCATCGCAGTTTCTGTTTGGAACTATTTCAGCTCTTGCATTTATTGCCGTCACCACCGGGATCGTTGAAACTGCTCCCTCATGGTCGGTATGGCGGGAAACCCTGCCAGTCATCATTCCGTTCCACGTCTTGTTGATTGTCCCCAGTTTGTTTGCCATTTTCTGGGCATCACAGCGGATTTCTCCAGGACGTGCGGGCATATTGATGATGTCTGAAGTGTTGGTGGCTGGCATTAGCGCACCACTTTTTGCCGGAGAAACACTTTCCGGCCTTGAAACAGCAGGCGCCGTTCTGATCATCGCCGCCGGTCTTGTCGAGGTTTTCGGGTCGTCACAATCGGCAAAGGCCTGATCTTATGCCACCTTCGCCTTGCGACCCGCCATAGCCAGGGCGATGTTGGTAACCCCACTCGATAACAGGCTTATGCCGGCCAAAAATCCAAGCACCCAGGCTCCTGAAACCGGCAAGCCGGTAAAAATCATGATACCGGCAATTGCAGAAATTACACCGCTGAGCATGATCCAGTTCGCGCCATTGGCAGGGCGCATCTGGAACCCATAAAACACCTCCAGAATGCCTTGCGCAATAAAGGTCAGTGCCACCAGCAATGTGAGTGTCATCAACCCTGAGAGGGGTCCGGAAAGCAGGTACAGCCCGGCGAAACAAAAGATCACACCTAAAGCAAGATTCCAGATAAACCCAAGCCAGCCCTTAATCCCAAAGCCATGGACAATCTCAACCACCCCCATCACCAGAAGAATCGCGCCGATAATGAACTTAACTGCGATGGTTGAAGCCAACGGCATGAATATCGCCATCATCCCGCCAATGATAAAAAAGATTCCCGAAAACAAAAACAGGCTCCATCTTTCCTTGATAACTTCAGGAATTTGTTCGCTCATGTCTTTTCTCCCAGCAAATAATCTCAAATAAAGAATCGGAATTTACATCGCGAAAGAATTATAAATGAATTTCTTGAGTATAAAAATATTATTACTAAGAACCACCAACTTTGCGACTTAACGCGAGTAACAATAGTTCTGCACTTGATAGTTCCGCCCGCTCGGCGATCACTTTTTTCGCCATAGCGGGTTCATCGGTAATGATATTGTCGACACCCCGGTCGATCATTTCCAGCATGCCTGGCATGGTGTTGACCGTCCAGACGTGGGTTTCACGCCCGGCTTTGCGGTTCAAACGCACCTGACGCGCTGAAACGAGACTCTGGTTCATCGACAAGATTTTGACTGGCAGGTTCTCAGGCTTACCCACCGCCACGGTAACGATCTGCCCTGTTTTAAGTTGCGGTGCCAACGCCTGAACTTCCGCAACTCCCCTGGCTTCAAGCGAGGCGATAAAACTGTCATCTCCAAACCCTTCCGCGACGACGATATCAACAACCCTTTTGGCCAATGCCTTGTCGTGGCCGTTATATTTCAGCTCGATATTGAGTTTGATTTTACCCCGCGACAGGTCAATCGCTTGTTTTAATGTCGGCACCCGCTCACTCTTGAATTCTGGTGCAAACCAGGACCCGGCATCCAAGCTTGCAAGTACCTCGTCGCGAACCTCCCAGATTTTCACCGGGTTCCCTGCGATGCGTAGCAAATCACTGTCATGAATTAAAACAACCGTTCCGTCTCCAGTTTCCTGCACATCGATTTCCGCATAATCCGCGCCATCCTCAATGGCCTGACGAATTGCACTGAGGGTATTTTCTGGCGCTGTCTTGGAGCTGCCGCGATGGGCTGTGATCTCAACTTTGCGGTTGAGTGACAGTTCTGAAGCGAGGTCACGCGCTGCAAAGATGGAAACTCCAACAACCGCCACCAGCACTGCTGCAACTGCGGTGAGGCCGATGCGCGGGCTGGTCTGTTCAACTTCACCATGCAGCACCACTGGTAGCGACCCGGAGAGTTCATCAAATAGGCTGAAGGAGATTATCGCGTAGCCGACGGTCACAACAAATGCCATCGCAAGGCTGGCAAGAATGGTTGTTCCAAGAATAAGCGCCATTGCGGTTATCAGAAATCTAATGCCGGAAATTCGCGAAAGCAGCTCACCTGCCAACCAATCGGCAAAGAAAGCGCCAGCCATTGCGACTACGCTTGTTAGCACTACCCAGCCGAGAATTTGTGTGCCGGTAAAAACCTTGTGGCCGTGCACGAGTTCGCGGCTGCGTCGTAATGCAGAAAGCCCTGAGCGTTTTTCAAAAACGCAAACCGGAATGGCCAATGCCCAACGAACGACCAAAACAGCGGCAACAACTGCCGCGCCGAATGCCAGCACCCCTCCTATCACAAGAGCGGCAATAAATTCCGGAGGGCGTTCGTTGAGATACCAGTTGATATCGTGTGTGCTCAATAAAGCCCAATAAACACCAGCCGCAGTCGCGCCAAATGGCAAGAGGCACACAAGCATTATGACGGTTTGCGCTGCCGCGACCGCCAGTAATTGCGGTAGACGGGCAACGACCTTGCAAAAAACCTGAACTACCCGCACTTTCTCGCCTGCCCGCCCCGCAGCAATTACCATCATGTAACCGCCCTGTTCGGCGAAAGAACCAACCAGGACGAGAATGATGGAAAGCCCGGCAAAGGCTATGCCCGTTGGTGATAGGACAAAAGCTGCAATGTCTGCATTTGTGATCGCCAGATCGCCGGTGGAGTGGATCAGGTTTGAAAGCCCATATGTCACCAGCGGCGCGAAAACCAGAAAACCCAGCACCCGAAAGAACAACGCAAATACCAGCGTCGCAGGGAGGTTGAGCTTGATATCACGCAACACCCGTTGCCAGGTTTCAAAAAGTCCGAACAAACTACCCCACTCCTTTCAACAAAATCTCGTAAGTATAAATCTTGTTTTTATTATAATGTTTCCCCATCAATATTGCTTACACAAAAGAAAACGCATTTTTTGGGAAACAACATGACGTCGCAAACTTCTTCAACTTCCATAGAAATCGATAGCGCGATAGAGCAGCGTTCGCTCAATCTGGCCAAATGGGCAAACTTGTTCATGGCAGTGGCCGGGGTTACCGCCGCTTGGGCATCGCGTTCTGATGCTTTGCTGGTGGACGGGTTGTATTCTGGCGTGAACTTTTTCGCAGCCATCATTGCAGTACAAGTTGGCCGGTCGATCGCGCGCGCGCCCGACCGCCGCCGGCCTTTTGGATATGACGCAGATGAAGCAATCTACATCACGTTCCGATCTCTCACCCTGCTCGGCATTATCGTGTTTGCGAGCTTCAACTCGGTAGAAAAAATTCTTGTCTATTTGGGCGGTGGATCGGTTCCCGAACTCATTCTAGGGCCAATTGCCATATATGCGCTGGTTATGGTTGCTATTTGCGCCTTTCTGGCTTTCTGGCATCACCGCAGTTGGAAACGCACCGGCAAGCAAAGTGAAATTCTGAAAACTGAATCACGTGCGGCAATTGTTGATGGTGTTCTCAGCGCTGGCGCAGGACTTGCTCTGGTTCTGACGCCATTCCTTCGCGAGACGCCACTGGCTAATCTTATCCCCATTGCTGACGCAATTGTTGTGCTGATCATGGCGGCATTTATCATCCACCAGCCGCTAATGACATTTCGCGACGCCTTTGGAGAAATCGCAGGTTACTCCACCTCCGCACCTCACTACAAAACAGCGCGGCGCATTGTTCAGGAGATCGCTTCAGGTGCCCGATACACCGTCACAGACATCGCGGCAACCAAACTTGGTCGAAGCTTCTTCATTGTTGCTTATCTGGACCCAGGCCGGAAGGTCACAAGCGCTGATGTGGACGCGCTTAACAAAAGCCTCGGCACAAAGGCACGAGAGCACTTCGCTAATGTAAGAACCGAAATCATTATCACTGGACAGCCGAGGCTCGGAGGCAAACCCTAAATCAGAATTTTACGGAAGCACCGATGATCGGCCCGTACATGGTCACATCCCAAAGAAATCCGTCTTTGCCTTTATAGTCGGCATAGGATGCGCGCATGCCGCCAATAGCGGAAAACATGTCATTGATTTCATACCCAACGCCACCAAAAACATCATACATAATGTCGGAGCCTGCGCCAAAACCACCAACCATTGCCCAACCGGTAAGATAGGTGCTTTCAGTCAGGTTATGACGGCCCTTGAAGCCAACAACCGGATCAACCCAGGTGTCACCTTCCTTGCCACCACCCTGGATTGGTCCCAAGGCAAGCTGTACATTCAGCTTCACGTCCCAAATCCGCACCCCTGCCAAAACATCTATTCTGCTTTCTTCGGTGTCATAGAGTTTGTATGTGCCCAGTAATGTTCCCAGGGTCAGCCCAAAACCAACATCCAGTGCGCCGGTCAAAAAGTTGTTGCCGATTTTTTGGGTTGATGAAACTTCCATATAAGTCACGTCATACATGAAGCCTAAATCGCCGTATTGCAGGTGCCCGCTGCCAAAATAGATTCCGTCCAGAACTTCCAGAAAACTCTTCACATTTTTGAGAATGTCGATCGGGGTAATGTCAATTTTAGCCTTGGTGCCGAAAACTCCGAGATCACCGTTCATGCCGGGTATCCACACATAAAACGGCACAAAATCAAACTGGACCTCAGGCATTGGAGGCATTTCATAATCTGATGCTTGCGGCAGATCAGCGGCAATTGCGCGTTGTGGCATAGAAAACGCCAGCCCGGACAGGCTCAAAATGACCAAAAGAGCAAAAATTTTACGCATCGAAATTTCCCAACCACAAGTCTCATTGCGCAGAAAAGACTAAAGCAACGCTGAATATCCGTCCATGTATTGCGATATGATAAGAGAATTTATATTTAAGTAGTTTCAAAAATGTCACATATCAACCAAGACAAATTTCAGTAATTCACTCGGTTTTTTTGACTGGATTTTTTGATTTCTCCGGTTATCCAAAGCTCGAATTCTTTTGCAGCCGGCGACATTTCTTCTTGCGGGTGGGTAATCAAATAATAGCGCTCATAGTTCTGGATGGTTTCATCAAACGGCCGCACAAGTTCATTTTCATTCAGCAATTCAGAACCAAACAGTCCGTCGTTCAAGGCAAATCCAGCCCCCGCTTTGGCAAGTTCAATGGAAACCGGCATACTGCCAACGAATAAATCGCGCCCGGTCGGCATCTGATCCACCCCGAATGTCGCGAACCAGTTTGACCAAGCCTGGCCGTCATCTTCGTGAATCAACGTTTGAGTCTTAGGTCTTCTGGCAGAAACTCCCTATCGCTCGGTACCAGGTGAGGCGCGCAGACCGGATAAAAACTCAACTGCGCCAGCAAAACAACACGCCTGCCGGTAAACTGATTGCCGCCATAAGACACAGCAACATCAACACTGGGGCCAAGTTCATTCGAATCCGTCGGCAAAGCCGAGCGTCTGAAAACCAATCCTGGAAATTTTTCAAGAAATTCCGGCAGACGTTTTGCAAGCCATAAATACGTAAAACCCGGCGCGGTTGCGATACGCAGTTCCCCGTGGACGAGGTCCTCATTCACCGTGAGCAACGTCGTAGAAATCGCCTCAAATGATTTCTGTACGGTCACCAGCAGTTTGGCACCAGCCGGACTTAGACGGATATTGCGGCCGGAACGAATGAAGAGATCAATCTCAAGCATGCGCTCGAGTTGGCGCACCTGATGGCTGACAGCGCTTTGTGTAATACCAAGCTCATCGGCGGCACGGCTCATATGCAAATGCCTTCCCGCGACCTCAAAAGATCGCAAGGCGTTAAGCGACAGCCATTTGTCCCCAACCTTCATTTATAAAAAATACCCGCAAAGCGAATCATGAATAAATTTCATCTAAAGTATGAAATTTACTTCATTTCATATAAACTTACTTGGCTGAGAACGCAATGTTTGGCGGAAATGCGCAATTTCGGCGCACAGGGAGCATGCAATGCGATCACACGGCGAGATAGGCTTTGCGCAGATCCGCTCTATCGAGCAATTCATTCATCGTTCCCTCATGACGAATTTGCCCTGTTTCAATCACATAGGCACGGGTACAGATTGCCGCAGCAAAGGCCAGGTTCTGTTCACATAGCAAAATGGACAAGCCGGTATCAACGAGCGTGCGAAGCGCCATGGCCATGGATTCAACGATTACCGGAGCTAAGCCTTCCGATGGTTCATCCAGAAGAAGCACTGAAGGGTTTCCCATCAATGTGCGTGAAATGGCCAACATCTGCTGTTCACCACCTGACATCTGGTTAGCGGTACGCTCGCGCATTTCTGCCAGATTTGGAAATAGTTCAAAAAGCCGATCCGGGGTCCATTCCGCCTTCATGCCAGGGCGTTCATGGCGGCCCACCTCAAGATTTTCCGACACGGTCAAAGTTGCAAAAACCCTGCGATCCTCAGGAACATACCCCAGCCCCATTCGGGCAATCTGATACGGGGCAAGACCGTTGATTTTATCACCTTCGAAAATCACCTCGCCAGCGGCTGGGCGCACCAATCCCATAATCGATTTAAGCGTGGTGGACTTGCCAGCACCATTGCGCCCAATCAGTACTGCCGCTTCACCACGCGACAGCTCGAGATTTATTCCATGCAGAATATGAGCGGCACCATAATAGGCGTTCAAGTCACGAACCTTCAGGATCACATCTTCAGACACGCTCATCAGCCATGCCCCCGGTTCCAAGATAGATTTCCTGCACTTTTGCGTCCGCACGCACGGCATCTGGCGAACCTTGTGCAACGATGCATCCCTGATCCAGCACAAGCACCCGATCTGCATGGCCAAACACGATGTCCATATCGTGTTCGGTAAACAAAATCCCCATCCCCTCACGCCTGGCCATTTTTGTGACCAGATCCATAAGTGCGCGACGTTCCGCCGGGGCCATACCGGCGGTTGGTTCATCCATCATCAGCAAGCGAGGGCGCGAAGCCAAGGCAATGGCCAGCTCAACCCGCTTTAAATCCCCATAGGCGAGCACCCCGCAGGAACGCTCTGCAAAATCGCCAATGCCAACAGCGTCGATCAACGCCTGGGCTTCGTCACGGTGAAGTTCGTGGGCCGCAGCCCATAGATTGCGGGTCTGCCGATTCAGGCTCATTAGAGCGATCTGAACATTTTCACGCACTGTGAAGGATGAAAACGTCGCGGTTATTTGGAAGGTTTGTCCCAGCCCGGAGCGCCATACAGCGCGAGGACCCGCCTTGGTAATATCGTGGCCATCAAAACGGATCTGACCAGCATCGGGGCGCAACTGGCCGCCTATCATTTTGAACAACGTTGATTTACCCGCACCATTTGGACCGATAACAGCCAGGTGTTCCTCGCTCTTCAAGTCAAATGAGACATCATCTGATGCAACCACACCGCCGAACCGTTTGCACAAGCCTTGCACGCTCAGTTGCACGCTCATGGTGTTTCCTCCGCAGGCATGAACCAGGACCGCAGTTTTCCCACAAGCCCTTCAGGAAATGCCAGCACCATGGCGATAATTCCACCACCAAGAATTAACCGCCAATGATCGGTAATCGGCATGGCGAAATCTTGCAGGAGATGCAGCGCTGCTGCGCCAAAAACCGGGCCTAAAACCGTATGCACCCCGCCGAGCAAGGTCATTGCCAACACATCCACCGATGTGGGGATCGACAACACGGTCGGGTCGATGCTGCCTTTTGAAAACGTATATAATCCGCCCGCGAGACCTGCTGCCATGCCGGCAATCGTAAACGCCACCCAGCGGGCGGCTGCAACGTTAATACCGATGGCCTCAGCACGCGCGGGGCCATCGCGACCTGCTCTCAAAACGTATCCAAACGGCGCGTAAGCGATATGGCGGAGTGCAAAAACCGCACCACCCGCCAGCGCCAATGTGAGATAGAAATACACTACCCGGCTCTTCGCCCACGCATCCGGCCAGGCACCAACCAATCCATCATCGCCACCAGTGAGGCCCGTCCATTGGAAGGCAATGGCATAAATCAACTGAGCTGCTGCAAGGGTGAGCATCGCCAGATAAACGCCTGAGAGGCGCGCAATAAATGCACCGACCAATGCCGCTGCAACTCCAGCCGCCAAAGGCGCGGCAGCAAGCGCCAGTAACATGGGTGAATGAGAGTGGACTGCCAGCAGGCCCGCTGCATAGGCACCCACTCCAAACCATGCTGCATGGCCGAAGCTGATCACTCCACCAAGACCAATCAACAAATTAAGGCTCATGGCGAACAAGGCAAAAACCATCACTTCAATCGCCAGTTTAAGCGTGAAACTGTCCACGACAAACGGCAAACAGGCAAAGACCACGATTGCACCGAGCCAGGCAAGAACAAGCCAGCGCGGCCATGGCCGCAACGGAATGGAAGAAGCAAACTCTGAATGCTCCGTATTCACTGCAGGTTTCCCAAGCAGGCCTTGAGGCCGCAAAATAAGCACCACCGCCATTGCCAAAAAGGCCAGCACCAATGTGCTCTTGGCAAAAAGTAAAATTCCAAAAGCCTGCAATTCGCCAATGAGCAATGCAGCCAGAAATGCGCCTGGCACAGAGCCCATGCCGCCAATAACGGTGACGACAAAGGCCTCAGCAATCATGTTGATGTCCATGAATCCGTTGGCAGGTTCTTTCGGAATTTGCAAAGCACCCGCAAGCCCGGCAAGGCTGGCACCAAGGAACAATACGCCGGTAAATAACAGCTTTTGATTGATCCCCAGGGCATCGGTCATTTCGCGGTCTTCAGTGGCCGCGCGCACCAATACTCCAAACCGGGTTTTACGGAACAATAACCAAATCGCCCCGAGAATGAGCGGGCCGGCGGCAACAAGAAACAGTTCATATTCCGGAAACCGCTGATCAAGAATGTTAACCGCGCCCTTTAATCCTGGTGCGCGCGGACCCAGAATATCCTCCGGGCCCCAAATTAAAACCACCAGATCTTGAACGATCAACACCACACCAAACGTTGCCAATAGCTGGAAAAGTTCTGGCACATGATAAATGCGGCGTAACAATAACATTTCCATGAGAACGCCAAGCAACCCGACGATCATAGCAGCAGCGAGAATGCCGCCCCAAAAACCAAGAAAAGGGTTGATGCTTTCCATCAAACGCGGCGCGAGGGTGACGGCAAAATAAGCGCCCAGCATGTAAAACGAGCCATGGGCAAAATTTACAATACGGGTAACGCCGAAAATAATGCTCAAACCGCAAGCTGCGATAAAAAGAGAAGACGCGCTGGCAAGGCCGTTCAGGAACTGAAGAATAAAAAATGCAAAGTCCATAGGACCTTATTGGCAGGCTGGGGCAAAAAAATAAAGCCTTCCCCGCACAAGCGGGAAAGGCCAGTATTTTAACCGCAGAGAAAAACTATTGCGGGCGGGTTTTCATGACCTCTTCTGCAGAGAACATATAGTCCTTGCCATCGGCATAAGCCCAGTCGGTCATGACACCTTTGCCATCCTTGACATCAATTTTGCCAATCCACGCGCCCATTGTGGCCTGGTGGTCATCACCACGCATGGTCATCATGCCAATCGGGGTGTCGAACTCGAGACCTTTCAGAGCGTCCACCATTTTCTCGGTGTCTGTGCCGCCAGCTTTTTCCACTGCCGCCTTGATCGACTGGATCATCACATAACCCAGTAATGATCCAAGTCTTGGGGTGTCATTGAATTTTGCCTTATAGGCGTCGGCAAACATTTTGTGGCCGTCACCTTCGACCTGGTTCACAGGGTATCCAGTTACGATCCAGCCTTTGGGGGCTTCATCTTTGAGCAAAGAAAGCCATTCCGGTTCGCCGGTCAAAAGGCTCAGCACCGTGCGTTTTTCAAACAAGCCGCGGACATTGCCTTCGCGTACGAATTTCGCCAAATCACCACCAAACAGCACATTAAACACACCATCTGGCTTGGCCTGCGCCAGAGCAGAAACCGTCGCACCGGCATCAATTTTACCCAGGGCAGGATACTGCTCAGCTACAATTTCTGCATCGGGGATGGCTTCTTTAATAAGACGCTTGAAATTCTCCGCCGCAGATTGCCCATAGGCGTAGTTCGGAGCGACAATTGCCCAGCGTTTAACGCCAAGGGTTTTTGCCTGCTCAACCAACATTTTCGTCTGCATATATGTGTTTGGCCGCATCCGGAAAGTATAGCGGTTGCCTTTGGCCATGGTGATGGCGTCGCTGAGCGGTTCGGCGGCCAGAAACAAGGCTTTGTTTTGGGCAGCATAATCGGAAACCGCGAGGCCAACATTCGACAGGAATGTGCCAAACAATACATCGACTTTTTCGCGCGAAACCAGTTCTTCCGCGACCCGGACTGCATCACCCGGTTTTGCTCCGTCATCGCGGGAAATCACTTCCAGCATCCGGCCATTTACGCCGCCGGCAGCATTAATCTCATCAACAGCCAATTGCCAGCCATTGCGATAAGGCTGGGTAAAGGCAGCAAAACGGCCATAGGAGTTGAGTTCACCAATCTTGATCGGGTCTGCCGCGCTGACGCTCGAAATCATCGAACCGCCTGCAAGCACAGCACAAACTGCTGCAGACATTGAAAAAATACCCAAAATTGCACGACGGCGGGAAAGGAATTTGCTCACCGGTTGTTCTCCTTATGTAGAATAAAATGCGAGGCCGTTAATGTGGTTATGAGAATGCCACACCAATCGATATGGGGCAATCACGCGTTACATTCAATTTACGTTTACGTAAAGATAACTAAATATCATTCAACCCTGTGCATCATATTCACGATCACGCCAGGAAACCCGTTGGCCCCGAAACTTACGAAACAGCGCGACCCATTGCAGCCAAACCATAACCGCAATGCCGAGTGGATTTAACAGAGCGCCCACCAGCGATTGCCGGTAACGCCAGGCGAGCAAAAACCGGAAACTGTACAAAAGCGCGCATGCGATAAAAGGTAATGTGGCCGGTAATCCGGCGATAAGTCCGATTGCCAGCAAAACCACCGGCAGAATATGGCCGCCCGCCAAGAGCACCGTCCATATAGGCAAAGCAATGGGGGTGGCGATGCCCTCATGTGCGTTTTTCATAAACCCGGACCAAATATCAGCGAAGCTGTCATACATCCGAGTGGCGGAAAGATCAGTCAGATCGACCATATCCGTCTGCATACCCTTGGAGCGGAAAAGCCGTGCCAGCTGCAACGCATCGTGTAGCAGATGCTTAATCGCTTCGTGGCCACCGCTGGCATGGTAATCTTTCATGCGAACCGCAAGCACCTGACCGCACCCTGCCCCAAACGCTGCCCAAGTAGAAAGCCGCATGCCGATAAATGGCAGATACCCAAGAAGCAGAACATGAATTTGCGGGATTAGAAGTTTCTCCCAAAAGCTGCCTGTCTCCTGATAAGGCAGCCCCGACACCATGGCAGATTTACCTTCTGCCAGCGCCTGAGACAAACGCGCCAGCGCATCCGGGCTCACGGTAACATCCGCGTCCAGAAATACCGCGTGCTCGTGCGCAGGCTGGGTGGAAAGAAAATGACAGGCATGCATTTTACCTCCCCAGCCGGTCGGCAATTTGGGTACATGCACCAGCCGCACTCT
>CAJQND010000010.1 GCA_905479595.1 uncultured Hyphomicrobiales bacterium | reverse complement strand
AAGGCCCAAGCCTCATGGCTGGATATTTCGAGAATGCTGAAGCCACTGCAGAAGTGATGCTTGAAGATGGCTGGATGGATACCGGTGATATGGGATACTGGCTGGATGGCGAGATCGTTATTACCGGGCGTTCAAAAGACCTGATCCTTCATAATGGTCGCAATATCTGGCCACAAGACATCGAGTGGGCTGCAGAGCATATTGAGCCTTTGCGCGGCGGCGACGCTGCTGCCTTTGCGGTTGAGGGAAAACATGACGAAGACCAAGTCGTCGTTCTTGTTCAATGCCGGTTGAAAGACGAAGCGCAACGCGAAAAGTTGCGTAAAGCGGTCATAGTAGCGGTTAATCACAGTTCCGGTGTGGAATGTGATGTGGTTCTTGTGCCGCCACGCTGCCTGCCTTTCACGTCGTCTGGCAAACTTTCCCGGGCAGCCGCCAAGTTGAGCTTCCTTTCCGGTGAAATTGCGGAAATCTCGCTGACCTACCTGGAGAAAAAACTGCGTGAAGCCATTCCAATGGCTGTGCAGCCTGCGGAGTAGCGCGTAAACACCGCCCAAGCCTCTGACCATCGATAAATTGTAAACGTGGAAAACAGAGTTTCCGGCGGCTGCTGAAACTTGGCATTTTTGCCATCGGTTAGCGGAATTTGGAGTGCGAGCGATCACAAAAAGGATTGCGATAACCGGTTCTACCGGATTTGCGGGAAAACGCCTGGTGCAGGCGTTGAAAGCCGACCCCGGATCTGTCCGGGCACTCGTGCGCGACGAGGAACGCGCCCGTGGTTTCGGGTCTGAATTTGCGAAAATGGAATTGATTGAAGGCGACCTGAATAATCAGCCAGCTCTCGCGCAGTTATGCGATGGTGCTGATGTGGTGGTCCATCTGGCCGGTGCGATTGCGGCGCGCAATGAAGCGGATTTCATGCAGGTCAACCGCGATGGTACCGCAAACGTGGTTGCTGCTGCTCGAAATGCCGGTGTGCATCGCTTCATCCATGTGTCGTCATTGGCAGCGCGCGAGCCGCAGCTCTCAGGTTATACGGCCAGCAAGGCGGCGGGCGAGGTAGCGCTGCAAACTAGTGCTGGGGAAAAAATGACCTGGGTTATTGTCCGCCCACCCGCAGTCTATGGTCCCGGCGATGAGGCCACCTTGCCTTTGCTGAAAGCACTCTTGCAACGATATGCCATTTTACCGGGGCGGGCCGACGCGCGGTTTTCGATGATCTATGTGGATGATCTGGCCGATGCACTAATGGTGTTGACGGATGATGCCCGCCTTGATGGCAGCATAGTTGAACCTGACGATGGTGCAGAAAATGGCTATAGCTGGCCGGAACTTGTTAAAACAGCATCACAGATGACTGGACACCCGGCAAAACCGGTTTTTTTGCCACAGTTCGTGCTCAATCTTGTGGCCTCTGGTATTGGGGCGGTTTCGCGGATTTCTGGTGCTGTACCGATGGTGACAAAGGGCAAAGTGCGCGAGCTTTACCATCTTGATTGGGTGTGCCGGGCGCGTGGGCTGCAAGAGCAAGGGTTTTGGCAACCAAAGGTCGAATTTGCCGGGGGTTTAAAAAAAACCATCGGCTGGTACAAGGAACACGGCTGGTTATAAAACGAGCTGGCTTGAAAATGGAGCAGAGATATGGACGCGCGGGATCAAGAAATTTTTGATGCGGTAACGGAGCTGTTAGGCCAGTTCAACGCGGAAAGCATTGAATTGAAGCCAGAGACGGATATTTCCGGTGACCTCAACATTGATTCGGTTTCGGTGATGGATTTTGTGATGGAGGTTGAGGACAAGTTCGACATCGACATTCCACTAAACTTGCTATCGGAAACCCGTACAATCGCCGAACTCATCAACGTGGTGAAAACCCGCAGTGGAGCCTGAGCGCATGACTACTTCCCTTCTTGAGAAGCATCGCGGACTATCTGAACGCTACGGGCGCATGATGGAAGCGGGTGAGAATGCGGTTGGCTTGACGAATGACCGCATTGTGTCGCCAACTCGCGCGTTGATCAACGGTCGCGAAACCATTCTTGCCGGCACAAATAATTATATGGGTATTACCTTTGACCCTGATTGCATCGCCGCAGGCAAGAAGGCTCTTGAAGAATTTGGGACTGGCACCACAGGCTCGCGCATCGCCAATGGCACCTATGCCATGCATGGCGAGCTGGAGCGCGTGCTGGCGGGGATGCTTGATCGCAAGCATTGCATTGCCTTCACCACAGGCTACCAGGCGAACCTCGGTATGCTTGCAGGTCTCGCCGGACCAAAAGACACGGTATTCCTCGACGCAGATTCCCACAGCTCGATTTATGATGGCTGTGCACTTTCCGGCGCGAAGCTGGTGCGCTTCCGCCACAATGATGCAGCTGATCTCGATAAGCGCCTGGCGCGAATGGAAGACGATGGCGGTGGCAGACTGGTCGTCGTCGAAGGGATTTATTCCATGGTTGGCGACCGCGCCCCACTCGATGAATTTGTTGAGGTGAAGAAAAAACACGAGTTTGAGCTTTTGGTAGATGAAGCGCATTCCTTTGGTGTGCTCGGACCCAATGGCCGTGGCTTGGCTGACGAAGCGGGACTTGAAGATGATGTGGACTATGTTGTCGGCACTTTTTCCAAGTCGGTTGGCGCAATTGGCGGCTTTGGAGCGGGCAACCAGGATATGTTTGAGATGATCCGCTATGCCTCGCGGCCTTATATGTTTACCGCCTCGGCTTCACCGGCATCTGTGGCGACTTCCATTGCATCGATCAAGAAATTGCAGGCGGAGCCGGAGCGCCGTACCCAGTTGGCGAAAAACTCCAAGCGTCTCTTTGAGGGCTTCCGCGATCTTGGCCTGGAAACCGGTTGTGATGTTGTGAGCCCGGTGATTGCCGTGCGCTGCCCAGACGAGCCCTCAACCATTACCATGTGGAATATGCTCCTCGCCGCAGGCGTTTATGTGAATATTGCTTTGCCGCCCGGCACACCTGGAAATATCTGCTTGCTGCGATGTTCAGTGTCTGCTGCCCATACAGATGCAGACATTGACCGCATTATCGCGCTGTTCGGCGAGGTGGTTGCGGCAGGTTAGACGCTGGTCAAGATTACTTGAATGCGCCTTTCATCTTTAGTTTCGGATAAAGCCAGGCGGATGCCAGGATCGGATGGCGGCGCTGCCAAGGAGTGAGAGTGATGGGCACACCGGAATGGCGCTCTATCTTCCAGGCCAGATAATCTGCACCACCTGAAAAAGTGAAAGCGGCTTTGAGCAGCCTGGCAACCGAGAGGGCTTTGCCTGTTGAACGGCGACGCTTCCAGGTCGCGCTTGATTTTGCCCACTCCCTGTTGGAGAGGTGCTTGATCTGGGCTGGCACGTCGTCGCCCAAAACGGCGTTGGCTGTCGCCAAATACCATTCAGGATCAGAGGAGATAATATTTTGTGCCCTGTCTGATGTTTCGGGCCGCAGTTCGGTGCCGTAAGTAGCCTGAAGAGCGGAAACCCAAACATCAGTTGGCGTGGCATCAGGAGGGCACAAGGCGAGTGCGCTCGTGAGCATGGTTTGAATAGCTGTTTGGATCGCTAAAACAACCCGGCCGCGCGCGGTATCGTCCTTTGCATGTATTAAAGCGGCCGGTTGTGAAAAGCGGGCCCATAAATATGGGTTTGTCACCTTGTCCGAAACCCGCTGTTCAAACACTTTGAGCGGCAAAACCGCGCATTTGGCCCGCAAGGTTTTGCCCTCGTGCTGGCATTCTGCGTAGTACACGTTGGGCGGGAACAACCGGCATCCAAGTTGTGAGACCGGATTTGAACTCACCGGCGCGCTATCATCCATCAGTACATAGAAATCGGCAAGCCCTTCTTCCGGCGCTACATCGCGCAGACATGATCCATAGGCCAGCACTGCTGCAACCGAGCGCTCGGCGCTGACGCCAGCGTTCTGCGCCGCCTGGGCCATAACCGTGCCGCCAATGGCTGCGACCTGGCGCGAGATTTCCGCGTTCAGGCGCTCAAGCACCAATTTTGATAAGGCTGTATCGTCAAGCTTGGGCATAATATGCTCCACAGGGTCTAACCGCATAAATAACTGAACTTATGCCCAAGTTCCAAGCGCAATGGTTTATCGCGCGGCGGGTCGAAGAATTCGCCATCAATCACAAATGATGATCCGGTGGTAATTTCTACCGATGTGGCCGGACGTGAGCGACATCCGGCCGGGAGGTTACGGCTTGGAATGCCATACATCACCTTTAGGATGTTCATCGGAATGTTTGGTGGCGGGAAATCCACAGTGGTTATTCGCATTTCGCCATTCTGCCTGCCCCAAAATGGCTTTGCACCAAGGATAAGGCTTTCCAAAGTGGTGGCGAGGAAAACCAACTGGTCCGCATCGATCATGCTCTCGCCATCGGTTTCCACATTCATGTGGTAAGGCCGCGCGATACGGTTTTCATCGTCTTCATTCTCTCTGCCAAGAACAAAGCGCCCAATGACCGCTGCAAGGGTAGTGAAGGTTGCCCAATCGCCGCGCAGGCCTTTCTCGTGGATCACGGACTGGCAATATTGAGTGGCGCGCCAAATAGCCCCAGACCCGATAAACATGCCATGACGTGGACCGCCTTCTCGCGGGTTTGCCACACGGATGGTGTGGCGCTGCTTCACATCGGTGGCACGGGCCAGATAACTATCGGAAGCAGCTATTTCCATTATCCGGTCTGGATCGCGCGGTTTGAACCCGAGGGTTGAGGCATCCATATTGGTTGAGCCATGGGCAAGCAAGGCAAGCCGCGGCATGGTTTCAAACCATTTGTTTTCCGCAAGCAGGGTTTGAGTAGCTTGCACAGTACCGTCACCACCAGAGATGAAAAGCGTGGCGATACCTTCTCTGCCAAAGGTTTTGAGAATGGCTGCAAGATCGTCGAAGCGGTCAAGCCGTTCGGTCCGCAAGCCGGGTTTTCCGGCTAACGCGTCGGCAAGTTTATGGCCGCCGCCTTTGCCGCCACGGGCCTTGGGGTTGATGATAAATCCGGCGGTCATTGGCCTTCGCTGGAAGAGATCGGTTTACTCATCCACGAGGTTAGCGCCCCATGGCGGCTTTTAACATATAACGCGTGGAGAAGCTGAATGGCATGCAGCGCCAAGCAGATAAGGGTCCATAGCGCCACCACCGCAAGAGCTGTATCTGGCCGGAAAAACAGCACCGTAAACAAGGTCAGAATAACCAGATTTGGGTTACGCCTGGCTGTAACGAGCCGGAACATCGTGTCGACAGGCCGCCAGATGTGGATTTCGAGCTTCAAAATTGCAATAGAAATGCCTTCCAAGACCCGTTGGAGGATGTAACCGCCAATAATTATCACCAGAATTTGAGTGACAAATTCAGGGCTCCACTTGGTGAAGCCAGCAGCTGGTAAGCCAAATGCCCAGGCTGCATACCAAAATGGCGGATGGATCAGATCTATTCCGTGATCGAAAACATCCCCCCATTTTGTCGAGGTAAGCGTGGTGCGAGCCAGCTTGCCATCCACCGTATCCAGAAACGTCATCATCCAGGCGAAGGCCAATCCAGTGATGAAATGCCCTTCAAGAAACAGCCAGAATGCGGCAAGAACGCAAATTGCGCTCAATGTGGTGACAATATTCGGGGTAACAAATGTCGGCGCAAGCCAGCGGGTGACGTAGAAGGCGGGCTTTGGCCAAAGATATTTGGTCACGATGTCTGTGGCACCCTTGTAGGTTCCCATAAACATCCGCCACTCGGTCTCTCGGTAGTTCGCCTGCGTTACGACCCGGGCATATGGGATTTCGCGTTTGCGTAGTTTTGTCCAGAAGCTGGAATTCAGCTCAGATGGTCGTTTCGCACCGACGGCAAGTTTTTTTGGTAGCGCGGAGCCTGTCTGCATGGATTTAGCCGCTGAGACGCCTTCTTCTGCATCCGTATAGACTGCAAGTGGTACAGGCATTTCGCTCTCGTCATCGAGCAAGACGAACCCGGCTGTTTGGACAATCAAACCTATGAGGGGTGGATCAATGACACAATCTTCGCGCACCAGCAGAACCGGACTTGCCTGTTCGCCGATTTGATCTGCAGTGATGACATGATCAACACCTTCGCGCGCAAACAACAGTTCAAGGCGCTGGCGCAGATTGCGGCCCCAGATTATCTGTTCTCCGCCGTCGGCTTCTTTTTCAGCCGCCACAAAGCACAAAACCGGCATGCCTGCCGGTGCGCCGTTGTTTTCAGACGTTGATGATGATCGTGTGCTTTGATTATTTTTCACGTGCAACTCTTCGACGCAATCCTGACCCTAGCGATTAAAGGGTTTCATAGCGGAATGCAATCGCCGTTCCTGCGGAAAAGAAGACGAGGATGGGCATCCACGCCGCCATCCAGGCGGGAACAAGTCCCAATTCTCCCATAGTCTGGGAAATACCCTCAAATATGAAAAACCCAAACCCCAACCCAACGCCAACTGCAAACAGTAACCCCATACCACCGCCACGTTGAAAACGTACCGATAAGGGTACCGCGATCAGAACCATCAAAAGCGCAACGAAAAACAAAGTGTAACGCTTGTTCAGCCAGGTTTCATAGACATATGCCGGGCGAATACCAAAACCGGCATTGTCGATGAAATAGGCCAAATCTTCAGTAGTCATTTCTTCAGGATCGCCCGATCGGCTTCCCGCTGCTGCCGGGCGCATCAGACCGGAATAAATCATTCTGCCAAGACGGCTGGGAGGCAGGTTCTCCCTGTAGTAGATCACCACATCGCTCAACTCCCAGCGCCCGCCGACAAGTTCGGCTTTTTTCGCGCTGATCTGCTCGAGCAGAATCCCGGTTTCATCGCGCTTGAAAATAGTCACATCGGTGAGAATGCTTGAATTTTTGTTGCTCTTTACAGCGCGTAAAATGTCATTTCCAGAGCGCATCCATAGCGGGTCGTCGGAACTCACATTGAGTTTTTTGTTGGAATAATCGCCTATTCCCCACTCGTGCAAAACAGGCGCAGCATTCGGCACAGCACGATCATTGATCACAAAATGCATCACTCCAATCAACAACGCAGCTGGCGTCAGAATAAGGATTAACCGCATTTGCGATACGCCAGCACTCCAGATCGCTACAAGTTCGGAATTGTGGCTCACTTCGGTGAGCATGAGCAGGGCAGCCAGCAAGCTGGAAATTCCAACGAAACTTGAAGTAACACCAGGTAAACGCAATCCAGCATATTCGATCACGGCCAGGAGGCTGTCATTGTGAAGTTTCAGCACATCAGCGGCGTAAGTCACCACGTCGAGTGTCAACACAAACGCCGTTATACCAAACAGGATCAGTGCAAAACGCGCTAAAAACATGCGTGACAGCATCCATGTCAAAGTCCACATCATGCTGGTTTCTTCTTGCGTTTAAACAGCGAACCAATCCAGGAGCCGAATTCGCCCAAGCGGTCAAAAATTGGCTCGAGCCGGTCCGGGCGTAAGGTAAACGCCGTTAAATAAAAGCGCCAGAGAGAAAAGGCGGCGAGAATCAGAAACGGTATCCAAAGCGCCACAAAAGGCCCGAGCTTTCCGACGCCCACGGCGAGTTTTCCCTGCTCGATAATCTCATGAAATGCGATGAGAATAATGACCGCCACTGCAAACCGGTAGGCGCGTTGGCCGCGTCGCCTGCCCATGGCAAACGGCACGGCCAAGATTGGTAGTATCAAAATGCCGGCGATGTTCACCAGTCGCTTGTGCAACTCCGCCTCCATATGGCGCTTTTTTCGCCAGCGTGGCGGGTTGTCGCGCTTTGATATGAGTTCAATCAAGTTGAGCTCGCGCTCATCCTTGCCTCTGGC
>CAJQND010000009.1 GCA_905479595.1 uncultured Hyphomicrobiales bacterium | reverse complement strand
TTTTACCACTTTTTTTGGTGGTTTTGGTTTGGCGCGCGGTTTCACCGGGGCTGGCTTATCAGCTACTTTCTTTTCGGCTTCTTCTGGCTGCGGTTCGGCAACCTCAGGTTCTTTGGGTGCTTCTTCCTTTGGCGGTTCTTTTGTCGGCAAAGGCTGCTCTTCAGGTGCCGCAGGCGGTGGCATCACAACCGCTTCCTGCTTTGGCAATGGAACTTTGGAAGGCGCTTGTGTTATCGGCTTTTCAACCGGTTTATTGGCCGGTTCTTTTACCTCTTCAGGTGCATCGGGGGCCTGCGCGACACGTTTGGACTCTTCTTCAATATCGACGATCTCAACTGGTACAGCTTCGATATCGTCAACATCATATTCATTGGGAGAAGGCAATACGACGACTGCCGCAGCAAGAATTGCGGTGTGAATGAACAGCGATATGCCAAGTCCCCAACGCATTTTTTTGCCTATTTGTCCTCCGGTGCAGTCACCAGCCCGATTCGTTTGAACCCGGCCGAAGACACAGTGCCCATGACTTTCATTACTTTGCCATAGTCGACCAGTTTATCACCACGCACATAGATGCGCTCGTTGTAGCCGTTACCGCTTATGGCGAGTAATTTCGGCACCAGTGTGTCGAGTTCAACGAGATTTTCCTGAAGATAGATCTCTCCGGCCCCGTTTACGGTGATTGTAAGCGGTTCCTTATCGCCCTGCAGCGGTTTGGCTTTGGTGTCTGGCAGTTCAATCGGCACGCCCACAGTCAGCAAAGGCGCAGCCACCATAAAAACAATCAGCAATACCAGCATGACGTCGACAAACGGGGTCACGTTAATCTCGCTCATGGGCGCAATGGAAGAGCGCCGCCTGCGGCCTCTGCGGCCAGCGCCGCCACCTCCAGCTCCATGAAGCGAAGCACCCATTTGTTAGACCCTCTCGTCGAGTTGGCGTGAAATGATTGCCGAAAACTCATCAGCAAAGTTTTCCATCCGAGCACCCAGCCTGCTGATTTCGCTGGATATCTTGTTGTAGAAAATCACCGCCGGAATAGCCGCCAGCAGTCCGAGTGCGGTGGCAAACAACGCCTCGGCAATGCCCGGTGCCACAACCGCAAGATTAGTGTTTTTGGATACAGCGATTGCCCGGAAGGAATTCATAATACCCCATACAGTGCCAAAAAGGCCGATGAAGGGCGCAGTAGAGCCCACCGTTGCAAGAAACAGCAAGCGCGCTTCCAGTTTGGACATTTCCTTTTGCAGTTCTACGTCCATCACCTTTTCAAGGCGCTGCTGGAGGCCGGCAAACCCCGCCCGGACCATTGAATCCTGGGAACGTCGCCATTCGCGCATTGCAGCCATAAACAAAGACGCCGCAGAACGGGTTTTGGTTTGCGCCAGACCCCGGTAAAGTTCATCAAGCGACTGACCTGACCAGAATTCCCGTTCAAAATCATCGGTTTGACGACGGGTACGCTTGAGCATAATGAATTTCTCAATGATGATTGCCCAGCTCCACACCGAGGCGAAAACCAGGCCAAGCATCACGATCTTAACGACAATATGAGCCTGCATAAACAAGGCCCAAAGCGAGAAGTCCGCCACAGGAGCGTTATTTACTCCTGGGGTTACCTCTACAGGCACCGATTGTGCGAGTAAAAGAAGTTCCATATTTTCTAAAGACCTCTGGGCTCTGGTTCAGATGCTGCCCAGGCCTTAAAACAAAATGCTCAATGCGTGGGCAAAGAGCCGGTTAACTGTGTCGAAACTGGGGCGAATGCCGCTTTTTCAGCCATCCAAACGGCTTTTCAGCCCAGTAGCGTTCTTCATCTATACCCACATGACCAGTCTATGGTTAACGCAAGGTTACGAAAGACCCGTTATGTTTCTGGCGAGCGCAGGACGAGAGCAAGTTTTTCAAGGCTGTCCCCAATCACATTTTCATCAAAACCGGAAAACCCCAAAATCAATCCGTCAACTGGTGGTTGATGCGCATAAAACCCCGAAAGGGGGGCGACCCCCAAATCGTTTTCAGCAAGACGAAGCGCCGCCTGTGTGTCCGTCATACGGGCACGTGTTTCATCGGTCAACCACGTCGTTATGCTCATGCCTCCAGGGGTGCTGCCGGTTGTCAGCAAGCCATCGCAGTGGGTTTCCAGACCCTTCATCATCGCCGCGTGACGGCGGCCATAGAGCCTGCGCATCCGCCTGGCATGGGTGGCAAACTGTCCAGACATCATAAACTCGGCCAGAGCAGCCTGCGCAACGGTCGACACATTTGTGCCGCGGGTCTCAAGGTCTTTCTGCACCACTTCAACCAGTTGACGTGGCACCGCCGCAAATCCAAGCCGCAAACCTTTGAACATAACATTTGAAAAACTGCCGAGATAAATGACCCGCCCGGTTTCATCGAGGCTCATCATTGCTGCAAGAGGGCGGCCGGAATAACGGAATTCGCTGTCATAATCGTCTTCGATGACCCATCCATTTGCACGCGTCGCCCAGTCAATTAGCGCAACCCTGCGCGCCAAAGACATGGTGTAACCAAGCGGGAACTGG
>CAJQND010000008.1 GCA_905479595.1 uncultured Hyphomicrobiales bacterium | reverse complement strand
ATTATGTAACCCTTCGAGCGAACTGTAGTCGAGAACCCGGCTGCGCCATTGGGCTACCCGGATAGGTGCGAACCTGTGATCTTCTATCTGGCTGATCACCTCATTGCTCAAAGGTCGCGCTTCGGCGGTGACCCCAAATGTGCCATCGTTCATGTAACGTCCGGCCCGCCCACCTATTTGCGCCAATTCAGCCGGGTTCAGGTCACGTTGAATCCGGCCATCGAATTTCTTTGTCGCGGCAAAGGCCACATGGTCCACATCCATATTAAGGCCCATGCCAATGGCGTCTGTCGCCACCAGATAATCCACATCCCCAGACTGGTAAAGCTCAACCTGCGCGTTGCGGGTACGCGGGCTCAACGCGCCTAATACAACGGCCGCACCGCCACGTTGGCGGCGGACGAATTCGGCAATGGCATAAACGGTGCTGGCAGAAAACGCGACGATGGCGCTGCGCCTTGGCAAGCGGGAAATTTTTTTCTGCCCACCATAGGTAAGTCTGGAAAACCTTGGCCTGGTGACAATGTCAATTCCCGGAAGAAGTTTTTCCAAAAGCCCGCGAATTGTTGCTGCGCCCAGCAGCATGGTTTCGTGATTTCCGCGCCGGTGCAAAATGCGGTCAGTAAACGTGTGGCCACGCTCCAGATCTGCCGCCAGCTGCACTTCATCAATCGCAAGAAAATCCACGTTCAGATCAAGCGGCATCGCCTCAACCGTGCACACGTAAAAGCGCGGCTCCGGAGGGATGATTTTTTCTTCCCCGGTAATCAGCGCCACCGTGTGCGCGCCAGCCTGGCTGCACACCCGGTCGTAGATTTTCCGCGCCAGCAACCGGAGCGGCAGGCCGATCATGCCGGTCTCATAACTTAGCATACGGCTGACAGCGAGGTGGGTCTTACCGGTGTTGGTCGGCCCCAGAACGGCGGTGACATTACGGACGTTCTGCATGGGGATTTCCTTTGGCGGGCGCTGGTGCCCATGTCATTGGCGCAGGGCAGGAGCGTTTTCTGATAAATCAGTTAAACACTGGATGCCCACCTTGCAAGAGCGCGTTGACGCCTAGGGCCCGTTGATTACCAATAATCCAATCGCGCTGAAACAAAGTGTTTCGTTCCAATCCAGATTGTTAACGTATGGAACGGTATGGGAACAAAGCGTGCCCGAATCGCTGACTCTTAAAGAATCCCCTTTTGTTCCGGCTCTAAGCCTTTGGATTTCCTGTATGTTTCGATCAGGTTATCCACAGGCGGATGTGGATAACCTGTGGATTGACCCACCGACCCGTTAACGATTTTTGTCCGATGGTTAGCGAAAGATGAACCCTGTACCGCGCCAAACCGGGGGTGGCGTTAACACCTGGAACGGATGTGAACAAAGGATGTCCGAATCAGCGATTTGCGGTTTTTCATGGTTTGTTCACCCACATATTTTCCGCAAACGTCTGATCCACATACAACATGTTGAATCGGCGTTTCACCCGGCAACGAGTTCGGACGGGACAGGTTAACCAACCTGTCCCATTATGGGTCACTACTTCAATGCAGTCGTGCGGGAATTGATCGACTTGCCGCCGATTTCGCCTTTTTTCAACCGCAGCTCAAAAGGCTGACCCTTCATTTTACCCTTTGCAGCCACAGGAACCAAACGGGTGGCCTTGCTGCCGGCGACTGGCGCATACCAGATCGTATAGGGCGGATAGGGTTTCGCTTTGACTTCTGCCATTTTTTCAGCCGAAAGCCCCGCCAGTGGTCGCATGGAAAGCGAGCATTTCAATGCCGGTCCGCGATAAGAACCTGGATTTTCGCTGGTAAATTCTTCACTGCCCAGCTTTTTGTAGCTGTACTCATAAACCACTTTGCCAGTGTAGACCCGTTCCGAGCCAGTACATGGCTTGGCCGGTGCCCGCGCCGCCTGGCGCAGCAGGAATGTCAGTGGGCCACCTGCCTCCGGGCGCAGCACTTTATCGATTTGCCCAAGGCGCCACTTATTAAGTTTATAGTTGCGGGTCGCTTTTGGTTTGACACCCTTAGCCCAGGTGATCTTCACATTGCGCTTTTTGCCTTTGGATTTAGATTTCATGACGTAGTTGCGCGGTGCAATATTTGTTGCGCCAATAATTCCGCTTGAAGAGATATCAATTTCTGCGTTTGAGAAAAATTTGATAAAGCCTTTCGCCCGGACCGCCACTTTGGATGTGTAATCTTTTTCGTTGATCTTCATTTTCAACGAAATTTTGTAGACTTTCACCCCGACAGCATAAACGTCATATTTCATTTTGATCTCATCACCACCTGCCGCAAATGCAGATGAGGTGAACGCAGCAAAGAGGGCATAACTTGCCGCCAGTTTCAGTGAATTTTGCAAAATTTTGGGAAAAAATGTCATTTTTTGAACCATTAATGAGGGCCTGAATTCGCGTTGTAGAAGACGCACTTTGAATTTCGTGCGCTAAACCATTCTTCCATATGACCAGAAATTGCGGCGAAAGTCAGCCGCTTCGTTGCGTTGTCTCTTGACGTGAGCCCAAGCGCAGCATATACGAACGCGACCTCGGCTGCGGATTTATCCACGCCATGGCGTTCTGCGCCAAAAAACTGAAATTTTAGCACACTGGAGCTACCCTATGGCCCGTCGTTGCGAGCTGACCGGAAAGGCCGTCCAGGCCGGAAACAATGTAAGCCACGCCAAGAACCGCACCCGTCGCCGGTTTTTGCCAAACTTGTGCGATGTGCACCTTATGAGCGATGCCCTTGGCCGTTCATTTGCGTTTCGGGTGAGCGCTGCAGCGCTGCGCTCGGTTGAGCATCGTGGTGGCCTTGATGGCTTCTTGAAAAAGGCACGCGATGCCGAGCTTTCAGGTAAAGCCCTGAAGGTAAAGAAAGAAATCACCAAGAAATCTGAAGCTGCCGCATAAACCGCGTCTGTTTCAAGAAATTCAATCGACCCGCGAGCCAATTCGTTCGCGGGTTTTTTGGTGTTAGTGGCCAGGCCAGGCAAACTGCAGCAGCAGGGTTCTTTGCAGGCCGCGATTGAAATTATCATCGGATATTATCGTAAAAACCAACCGGCCTTGATCGTCGCGATGGGCTGAAAGCCCTTCCATATTGTCAACCGTGTGCCCCGGGGCTGACGCTTCCATGAGAACCCTGCCGTCAGCGGCCTTTCCAGCCGCAATATCTTTTGCCTTGATTAGCCGCATTGCCATGCCGGGGATTTTGAAAAACCCTAACCGACGTTCCAGAATAACCATGTCGCCGCCGCGCAAAATTGCCAGATCTGTAACCGAATAATCCTGCCGCCGGGCGATCGCGAAACGCTTACCTTTTTTGCGCTTTTTGGCCCATAAATAGCCAATAATGTTGCCATTTTGGTCAAGGTTACGCTCGGAAATCGCAATGAATTTTCCAGCATTCGGCCCTGCAGTAAACCGCCCAATGGACTCCAGTTCGCGGTTGTTTGGCCCACGCTCCAACCCTGCTGGTACTTTGATGGTTTTAGCCCGGCCCGTTAACCCATCTGCGCTGTATTTATAAAGCTCAATGCGGGTGTCACGCTCAAACCCGACTATAACGCCCTCGCTTAGGCGATTGCCAAATAAAGCAATGGATTCCGCATCTTGATGGCGTTTACGCTTAAACCGCTTGCCTTTTCGGTCGTGCAGCGCGCCTATGGCCGGGTTGGAAATCGCCGCCAGACGGCCCTCGCGGTATTGAAGGGCTGCAGAAAACCAACGGCCCTGATCGCTAACCGCGAGCAGGTTTTTGCCATTACCGGTGACCAAAACGCCAGAAAACCCGCCAAAATTCGGGTTTACGCTTTCCAGCACCAGACCGCCGAGAAAGATCATCTCGCCAAATTTTATTTGGCTTCTTTCAATATTGGAAAAGCTGACAGGGCGCGCCTGCACACTGAGTTTGTCTGCCCAGGCAGAACCCGAAATCAACAATATTAAGAGGATAGAAAGCAGTCTTAACCGCATGGTTTACGATGCCATGCGCGATCTGCGGCCGCGCGTCTGAACAGGCTTTTCTTCAAACAGTTCGGCGAGTTTTTCAGTCATCGCCCCACCAAGTTCTTCCGCATCAACAATCGTCACAGCGCGCTTATAATAACGGGTCACATCATGGCCAATGCCGATGGCGATCAGTTCAACTGGCGAACGGGTTTCGATTTCCTCAATCACCTGGCGCAAGTGACGCTCCAGATAACTGCCTGAATTCACTGAAAGAGTTGAATCATCAACAGGTGCGCCATCTGAAATCACCATTAGAATGCGCCGTTGTTCAGGTCGCGCCAGTAACCTGGAATGAGCCCAGACCAGCGCCTCACCGTCAATATTCTCTTTAAGCAATCCTTCGCGCATCATCAGTCCGAGATTACGCCGCGCGCGCCGCCACGGCATGTCGGCAGACTTGTAAACAATATGGCGTAAATCGTTCAACCGGCCAGGTGATGCGGGTTTTCCAGCCGCAAGCCACTCTTCGCGAGACTGTCCGCCTTTCCACGCTCTTGTCGTAAAGCCTAGAATTTCTGTCTTAACCCCGCAGCGCTCCAAAGTACGCGCCAATATATCGGCGCAAGTCGCCGCAACAGTAATCGGGCGTCCGCGCATGGAGCCCGAATTATCCAGCAACAAGGTAACGACCGTATCGCGAAATTCAGTGTCCTGCTCAACTTTGAAGGACAATGGGTGCATAGGGTCAGTTACAACCCGTGACAGGCGGCCAGCGTCGAGAATGCCCTCTTCGAGGTCAAAGTCCCATGAGCGGTTCTGCTGGGCCAGCAGCCGCCGCTGCAAACGGTTTGCCAGGCGCGCCACCACCCCTTGCAGGGACGAGATTTGCTTATCGAGGTAATTGCGCAACCGATTAAGCTCTTCGGCATCGCAAAGCTCTTCAGCAGCAATAGTTTCGTCGAACCGGGTGGAGAAAACCTTGTAAGCATTTTCATCGGCGCGATTTGAGAACGGTGTTTGCGGGCGGAATGGCTCTGAACCATCCGGCGCCTCATCGGAATCCAGATCATCCGGCATATCATCCACATCGATCTCAACGGCGTCGTCTTCGCTGGATTCTGCATCGCCATCCATCTGCTCGGAACTATCGGCTGAATCCGCTTCAGAGGAGGCATCAGATTGCTGTTCGGATTGATCCGGGTCACCGGCATCCGGTTCGGTTTGATCGTCGGAATCGTTATCGGCGTCATCTGGGTCTTCTCCCAGTTCATCGGCCATATCCAGCGATGCAATAATATCGCGGGTCATCCGCGCAAAACCATTCTGGTCTTCCAGCCGGTCCTGCAACCCATCAAGCTGTTCACCAGCTTTTTGCTCAATCAAAGGACGCCACAGATCAACCAGCATTTGGGCATTTTCAGGCGGCGGAGTCCCCGTGAGCCGTTCGCGGACCAGCAGGGCAACTGCGTCCTCAAGCGGAGCATCACCACGCTCACGCATCTGCACAATATCTGCGCCCTGATACCGGTTGTTCAGCATGGCATCGAGGTTTTGCGCCATTCCGGCCATTTTGCGCGCGCCGATTGCCTCAACGCGGGCCTGTTCAACTGCTTCAAAAACTGCGCGGGCATTCTGACCAATTGGCGACATGCGTTCATGAACTGAATCATCATGGCTTGCCAACCGCATGGCAAAACTATCAGCAATACCCCGTGTAACGGCCACCGAGCGCGCGGTCAGGTCCCGCTCAACCTGCGGCAGGCGAGCCTTATTGCCGTTCAGGGCCGGTTGTTCAGCACCATATGTGACCGTCAGTTCAGGCTCTTGCGAAATTGTCCGCAAGGTAAGCGCAACCGCGCGCTTGAACGGGTCAGCCGGTGCATCTTGATCAACCGCCATCGGGCGTCATCCCCGCACTTTAAGAAAGCACAACATTGGCTGTGGATTCAGGCAATTCCTCGCCCATGCAACGCTGATAAATTTCAGCCACCAAGCCACGCTCCAACTCATCACACTTGTTGAGGAAGGTTACCCGGAACGCAAAGCCCAGGTCCTTGAAAATATCTGCATTTTCCGCCCAGGTGAGCACCGTACGCGGGCTCATCACCGTGGAAAGATCACCATTCATGAATGCCTGACGGGTGAGATCAGCAACACGCACCATATTAGAAATGGTCTCGCGGCCTTCTTTGGTCTGGTAACTCTTGCACTTGGCCTCGATGATCGCGGTTTCATTGTCGTGCGGCAAATAATTCAGCGTTGTGACAATTGACCAACGGTCCATCTGGCCCTGATTGATTTGCTGGGTACCATGATAAAGCCCCGAAGTGTCACCAAGGCCAACCGTGTTGGCGGTTGCAAACAAGCGGAACCAGGGGTGCGGACGAATAACCCTGCTTTGGTCAAGCAGTGTCAGTTTACCAGAAACTTCCAGCACACGTTGAATGACAAACATAACATCCGGGCGGCCAGCGTCATATTCATCGAATACAATGGCGGTATTGGTCTGCAGCGCCCAGGGCAGAATGCCTTCGCGGAATTCGGTAACCTGTTTGCCGTCTTTCAGAACAATCGCGTCTTTACCGACAAGATCGATCCGCGAGATATGGCTATCGAGGTTAACCCGAACCGTAGGCCAATTCAGCCGCGCTGCGACTTGCTCAATATGAGTTGATTTACCAGTGCCGTGATACCCGGTGATCATAACACGCCGGTTATGGGCAAAGCCTGCGATAATGGCCATAGTAGTTTCGCGGTCGAACAAATAATCATTGTCCATATCCGGAACATGCTCATCGGCCTGGGAAAAGGCCGGCACTTCCATGTCAGAATCAATGCCAAAAAGCTGGCGCACCGAAACCTTCATATCGGGCTGAACAAGCTCAGCCCCATTCACGTGAGCATCCATAACTGCAAAGTCTCCATATCAGCTGTGTGCAGACCTTGCTGTTTAGGCCCTGCGAGGGCTCTTTTGCAAGAGGCTAGCACACTAAATTGATGAGTCCAGAAGCGTACTTGTCAGCAAAAGCCAGCGGTTTTGAGATAGTCATATGCCTGAACAATTTCCCGGAACCGGTCTTCTGACGCACGGCTGCCACCATTGGCGTCCGGGTGATGGCGCTTGACCAGCGATTTGTACTGCTTTTTCACATCCTCCGGAGAGGCGTTTTCATCAAGGCTCAGCGTCTTGAGTGCTTTGCGTTCCAGATTGCGCACAGCGCGCCGTGGTTTGGCATCTTTCCCGGGGTTCGCATCGTCTCCGAGCAACCCTAAGGGATCAGAAAATTCCTGTTTGACCCGATAACCGCCAGATGCGGCCTGCTGGCGCTTCGACTTGCTGGTCGCAGATTTATTCTCGCCCATCTTCCACGTTGGCCGGTGGCCACTGCGCGCATCGGCTTGGAAAGCGCGAACATCGTCGTCCTTCATGCCGGTAAAATAATTGTACGATTTATTGTACTGACGCACATGTTCCACACAGAAATGATAGTACTGGCCTTCATTGTCACGGCCACGCGGCGCCGGGAACTTTCCCGGTTTCTCGCAATCCGGCCAGTCGCACGTCGGCTCACGCTCCTGGCGGAGGCGGTCTTCGTCCGGTTTGACACGAATCTTGTCAAAATATTTTGAGTTAAGTTTCATCGACCCGATATACTAAACATATGGAACAGGCCTGCATAGCGAGGATCGCGAGCTTGGTCTAGCTTTTTACCCTTAAGGAGGTGATTTTATGGCGTCAGTTCGCGAAACTCTGCACAACAAGCTAAATTCTGCGTTTTCCCCAGACGAGTTGGAAGTGCGTGATGATTCGCATCAACATGCGGGCCATGTCGGTGCGCGGCCTGAAGGCGAAACCCATTTCAGTGTTCATATCGTCGCCGATGCGTTTTGTGATCTATCTCGTATTCAACGCCATCGCATGATCAATAAAGTGCTGGCGGGTGAATTGGCGGGGCCAGTCCATGCGCTTGCAATCAACGCATATGCTCCAGGTGAGAAGGGTTAGCTCAGCCGCCCAAAATCTGGCTCATCGGTATCCTGGCCCGCCTCAACAATTCCCCGGCGGATATCGCGAGACCGGGTGAACAGATCAAACAGCATATCGCCATCTTGATGGCGAATGGCTTTCTGCAATGCTGACAAGTCTTCCGAAAACCGTCCAAGCATTTCCAACACTGCTTCCTTGTTGTTAAGGAACACATCGCGCCACATTGTCGGGTCCGATGCAGCAATTCGGGTGAAGTCACGAAAACCGCCAGCTGAAAACTTGATTACTTCGCTCTCAGTCACTTCTTCCAAATGGGACGCGGTCATGACGATGGAATAGGCAATCAGATGGGGCAGATGACTGGTGATCGCCAGCACCATGTCGTGATGGGCAGCATCCATGCGGTCCACGTATGACCCGCAAGCGCGCCAGAATGCCTCCAGCTTATCTGTCATGACCGGATCGGCGTTTTCATCAGGTGTTAGAATGCACCCGCGATTGTCGAACAGCTCGGCATAGCCCGCTTTTGGACCAGATTTTTCCGATCCGGCAATCGGGTGGCCGGGAATGAAATGGACACCGGCCGGAACATGCGGCACCATATCCCGCACCACCGAACCCTTGGTTGATGCCACGTCGGTTAAAATCGCACCCTGCTTCAGGCTGTCGGAGATTTCAGCCGTTACGGCACCGCAGACCCCGACCGGCACACACAGCACAACCAGATCAGCATCTTTTACCGCCTCGGAAGCATTTGTGTGAATTTCATCCACCAGCCCCAGATCGACGGCGGTCTTTCTGGTTTCCGCACTTTGCGCGTACCCCGAAATGAAACCGGCGAGCCCGCCCCGGCGCATAGCCAGCGACAGCGAAGACCCGATTAACCCGAGGCCAATCAACGCGACTTTGCCAAACATTGGTTGTTTTGCAGAATTGGCCATTGCTTATGCCTTGTTTCCAAGAAATTTTGCCAGAACGGCAACTGTCTTGCGGTTTGCTTCTTCCGTGCCTATGGACATGCGCAAGCCATTTGGCAAATGGTAATTGCCGACTTGACGCAACACCACCCCGTGTTCGAGCAGGAACGCATCAGCGGCGACCGCGCTGTGGCTGTCACTGTCAGGAAACTGGATAAGGATAAAATTACCAACGCTTGGCGTGACCTTGAGGCCAAGACCTCTCAACTCGGTAGTGAGCCAGGCAAGCCATTTGTCATTATGCGCAATCGCTTCATCAACGAATTCAGTATCATTTATGGCTGCAACGCCTGCTGCAATTGCTGGTGCATTGACATTGAACGGCCCGCGAATACGGTTAAGCGTATCGGCAATTCCAGGTGGGCAATAGGCCCAGCCCAGTCGCAGCGCAGCAAGCCCGTAAATCTTGGAAAATGTCCGTGTCATAACCACATTGGCAGTCGTCGCCACCAGCTCAATGCCAGATTCATAATCGTTTTTGCTGACATATTCCGCATAGGCCGCATCGAGGATCAATACGCAGTTCTCAGGCAAGCCGGAATGCAGCCGTTTGACTTCATCAAACGGAATATAGGTGCCAGTAGGATTATTCGGATTGGCGAGAAAAACCATTTTCGTGCGCTCAGACACCAGCGCCAACATGGCGTCCACATCGGCGGTCAGATCAGTTTCTTCCGCCACTACCGGAATTGCACCATTGGCGCGGATGGCAATCTCA
>CAJQND010000007.1 GCA_905479595.1 uncultured Hyphomicrobiales bacterium | reverse complement strand
ACGGCGAAAGATGGATTTAGAATGTCCAGTGCGCGCGCCTATTTGCACCCCGCCCGGCGGCGCACTAATCTGCAGGTCGAAAAGAACGCCCTTGCCACAGGTCTGATATTCGAGGGCAAACGTGTGGTCGGTGTGGATTTCCTGCAGGGTAATGTCCAAAAGTCCGTCCGGGCAAGACGTGAGGTGATAGTTTCCGGAGGTGCCATCAATTCACCACAACTGCTGCAGCTTTCTGGAATTGGGCCAGCGGGCCTATTGCGGGATAGGGGAATTGAAGTCCTGCACGACAGTAAGGCTGTCGGTCGCAATCTGCAGGATCATATCGCCATTGACAACATTTACAGCTCGAAGGTTCCAACACTCAACGATGAACTGCGCCCGCTTTTCGGTAAGGTGCGGCATGGCATTGATTACGTCCTGAGACGCCGGGGACCATTGTCCCTTGGCGTCAACCAGGGAGGCGGGTTCTTTCGTTCCAATGACCAACTCGACCGTCCCAATATGCAGCTCTATTTTTCACCGGTGAGTTACACCAAGTCTCCACCGGGCAAACGTCCCCTGATGTCACCGGACCAGTTTTCCGGTTTCCTGTTGGGCATTCAGCCCACACGCCCGACCAGTCGTGGACATCTGGAAATCAGATCCTCCGACCCCGAGGAACCACCGGCCATCCATCCCAATTACCTGTCCAGCAACCGGGACATGGTTGAGATGATTGAAGGTGCAAAGTTCATGCGCCGGCTTGCGGCCGCACCAGGTCTGGCTGAAATCATTGAAGACGAAGTGTTGCCGGGCAAAAAGGTGCAAAGTGACGAGGAGATTGCCGAAGATATCCGGGCGCGTGCGGGTACCGTGTTTCACCCTGTGAGCACCTGCCGAATGGGGCCTGACCCCAATGTTGACGTGGTTGATGCCAGGTTGAAAGTCTATGGCGTTGAAGGCCTGCGGGTGGTTGATGCGTCAGTATTTCCCACCGTTACATCCGGCAATACGAACGCTCCCACCATCATGATTGCCGAAAAGGCGGCCGACCTTATCTTGCAAGACAATCACACGGGGTGAATCCTATTCCGCTTCTGCAAGCTCTTCCCAGCGGTGGCAGGCCACGTCATGCTCGATTCCGGAGTGTTGCAGTTCCGGTTCCTTCTGCTTGCATATATCAATAGCATAGGGGCATCGTGTGTGGAATTTGCAGCCGGGAGGCGGGTTGGTCGGTGAGGGAATTTCGCCTTCCAGTTTTTGGTTGTTGCCCCGGTTGTCTGGATCGAGAGACGGAATCGCCGACAGGAGTGCCTTGGTGTAGGGGTGGCGGGGCGCTGCGAACAGGTCGCGGGTTGGCGCGGTTTCGACCAGTCGCCCCAAATACATGACCGCAACATGATCGCAAATATGAGCCACAACCGACAGATCGTGACTGATGAAGAGATAGGTCAGACCCATATCCCTCTGAAGTTCCTTCAGCAGATTGAGGATGTCCGCCTGAATGGACACATCAAGCGCTGCCACGCTTTCATCAGCGACCACGAATCGAGGGTTCGACACCAGTGCCCGAGCAATGGATATGCGCTGTCGCTGCCCTCCGGAGAAGGCGTGAGGAAACCGTCTCAAATGCTCAAGGTTCAACCGACACCGGGCGGCAATTTCCCGAACCCGCTCGTCTGTTTCCTGGCGTGAACTGGTCAGCCCCATCACCTCAAGAGGTTCGGCGATGATATCGCGCACTGTCATGCGGGGACTTAGTGCTGCATAGGGATCCTGAAAAATCAGTTGGGCCCGTTTTCGATAGTCCCTGAGATTTTCCTTGGAGAGATTGCGCAGGTCGTATTCGACCTCACCGTCATCATATTGCACTTCACCACGGGTAATGGTCAGTGCCTTGAGAAAGGCGCGGCCCAGTGTGGTCTTGCCTGAGCCACTCTCCCCCACCAGGCCAAAGAACGAGCCCTTCGGGATATCCAGATTTACGGCTTCAACCGCCTTCAGGGTCTGGGTACTAAACAACCCACCGCCGCGCAGTTTGAAGTGAATTGACAAGTCTTTTGCAGACAGCAAGGGATCCTGATCGCTCATGCCACACTCCGTTCCTGCGCGGTGACAAAACAGGCGGCGATATGATCATCGCTCACATTTTCCATGGCAGGGACAACGGCGCCGCACTTTGGTTCAGCCAGTGAACATCTGGTGTGAAAGACGCAGCCTGACGGGCGTTCCAGAGGACTGGGAATATCGCCGGGAACCGGTGTGAGTTCCGCATCCAGATCATCCAGTTTGGGTATGGCATTCAGCAATCCGCGTGTATAGGGATGCGCCGGCGTACGGATCACATCGCGCACCGGTCCCTGTTCAACAATTTTTCCGAGATACATCACGGCCACCCGATCCGCTGTCTGAGCAATGACACCGAGGTCGTGGGTAATGAATATAATCCCCATGTTGAATTCGGCCACCAGGTCTTTCATCAAATCGATCACCTGAGCCTGAATGGTTACATCCAGGGCAGTGGTCGGTTCATCCGCAATCAGCAATTTGGGGTTTGTCGACAGGGCCATCGCAATCATCGCGCGCTGCCGCATGCCGCCGGAA
>CAJQND010000006.1 GCA_905479595.1 uncultured Hyphomicrobiales bacterium | reverse complement strand
GCGACAAGTGGATAAGGAAGGTTAGCAACCTTTAGCGGCACGTTTTTCCCCGACATGATCAACTTTTCCATTCTTCAATCTGATTTGCCGCTACACGCAGTCCTGCCAAAACGAGTTCCTCTGCATCAAATGTCCCAAACCGCGTTCCAGTTGCCTCAAATGCTGCCTCGTAGCATCGCTGCAACTCACCGGAGGCCACCAATGATACAGTCTCACCAGGGGCCGCACCTGCAATTTCAGCACCAACCAGCAGACCCGACAATGTTTCTCTTAGAGCGGGACCAGTTGCATCACAAAGGAGCGCTTCGCCGCGTATGTTAAACAAATGATTTGATAGCCGGGCTGGTGTCTCCACGCTTCGTCTTACCGCATCGCCAAAGGGGCCTTGCGGATCAAAATCCATTTTAGAGCCTTCTGCATTCAACGACAGGGAAAGAGTCGTGTGGCGGGCAAGCGCCTCGAACAGTTCACCGGTCATGAATGTTCTGAAATCATTGATTTGCCCGCCCTCGACAGTGATCCATTTTGAATGGGTTCCGGGCAGGCAAAACAACCCTTTATCCTTGACCAACCCGAGCACAGAGGCACCGAGCATAATTGTTTCTTCACCGCGGATCACATCTGCACCGTTGGAACGTTTCGCGATTCCCGGTAAAATCCGCACGGTACGACCCGCTCCAGGGACGGCGATAGCGTGCCTGGAAAATCCGCCTAGCGGGGCAGGACAATCAATATATCCGGCTTCAACCCAACCTGTTTTGGCACCCGCCATTCCACAAATCAGGACACATGTATCAGCATCTGCATCCATGCCAGCCAGATGAGATTCAAGAATTAGCTCAAAGCCTTGTTCGCAAGCCAGTTTCATCCCTTCGCGGGTTTGCCGTGTAGCAAGCGTGTTTCCATCTCCATCGAGAAGCCACAACCTAAATGTGGTCGTTCCCCAATCAACTAAAGCAAGTTTTGTACTCATACCGCGCCCCACACCAACTCCCGAGAACATTCGCCTCTGGCATCAAAGCGCACAATACCAACAGAGCTCTCCATTAGGAAATATCCCTTTATCCGTTCACTGAACTCGCCTTACTATCGCAGATGATCAGAACGTCACAACAAGATCGCTGAAGGTTTCAAAATGCACACACTGATGAACGGATTTCCACCGAAAGAAACTGACCAGGTCACGTTGGCCAACTGGAGAACACCGCCCTTCATCCGCTGGGCATTTCACCACGTGCGCGAAATTGTTCCAAGCGCCGACATTGCAAATGATCCAGGTTCGGTATGGCATTTGGATGAAGCATCAATTGACCTCTCCCATATCCGTTTCCCCGATGTTTCCGGCGAACTCTTGTCTTTGGATGAATACCGCGAGCGCAGTGAGACTGATGCTACAATTGTTTTACACAAAGGACGGGTTGTACATGAGGCATATCTAAACGGAATGACTTCCTCCTCGCCTCATATCCTGATGTCTGTTTCAAAATCTGTACTCGGGATTGTTACCGGAATTGCAATCGCGCAGGGTTTTTTGCGCGAAGATGACAAGATCGAGACTCACGTCCCAGAGGTCGTCGGAACCGCGTTCACCGGACATACGGTAAGAGATCTACTCGACATGCAGGTCGGAATATCTTTTGACGAAGACTACCTCGCGAAAACCGGCCCAATAGTCGAGTACCGCAAAGCAACAAACTGGAATCCGCTGGAACCAGGCGATGAGGCATCAGACCTGCGGACTTTCTTCACTTCTCTAATGGAAAAAGAAGAAAATTTTGACGGTCGCTTCCACTATGTTTCGCCAAATTCCGACTTGTTGGGCTGGGTAGTTGAACGCGCATCTGGCAAACGGTTTGCGGATTACCTATCGGAAGTTTTGTGGAAACCTCTCGGCGCTGAGTATTCAGCATACATCACGGTAGACAGGCTTGGCGGATCAAGAGTGGCTGGAGGTATCTGTGCGACTGTCCGCGACCTTGCCCGACTTGGGTTGTTGCTTGCTGCTGGCGGGTGCCGGAATGGCCAGCAAATTGTCCCAAAGAGCTGGATTTCTGACATGATGGAGAATGGTGACCCTGATGCCTGGGACAGGGGAGAATTTGCCGAAGACTTTCCCGGGATGGCGATGCATTATCGCAGCAAATGGTATGTTCTACGAGATGACAACCCGATCGTATTTGGTCTTGGAATTCATGGGCAGAATGTTTTCGTCGACACACAAAATGACATTGTAATTGCGCAGTTTTCTTCCCAGCCAGAACCTCTGAATGCGAAGAAAGAACTCAATACCATGAGCATGGTGAAGGCGATCATTGCTGAACTAACCGCTTAAAGGCAGGGTTTGGCCTTAAAGGATCTGGCTGAGGAATTCCTTGGTTCGCGGGTCTTTGGCTTCGTCAAAGAACGTGGCCGGTTTGCCGTGTTCGACGATTACCCCGCGATCAGTGAAATAAATATGGTCAGCGACTTCTCTGGCAAAACCCATCTCATGGGTTACCAGAATGCAAGTCATTCCTTCTTCAGCAAGATCCTTGATCGTGACCAGAACCTCATTGACTGTTTCAGGGTCCAATGCGGCTGTCACTTCATCAAACAAGATAACGTCCGGTTTCATGGCTAAAGACCTGGCAATAGCTACACGCTGTTGTTGCCCCCCGGAAAGCTCTCCGGGATAGCTGTTTTCCTTACCTTCTAGCCGCACTTTCTTGATCAGTGCACGAGCCGATTTTTCGACATCATCCTTATTCTCTTTCAGCACGCGAATAGGCGCCATCATAACATTTTCGAGTGCCGTTTTATGGGGAAAGAGATTGTATTGCTGAAAAACCATTCCAACTTTTTTTCTCAGTTCCAGCTTATCGAGATGCTTGTCGTGCACTTCAATCCCTTCAACAAGGATTGACCCCTGCTGGATGTCATTTAGCGCGTTGATGCACCTGATCAGTGTCGATTTCCCGGAACCAGATGGGCCGATGATGCAAATCACCTCGCCCTTCATAACGTCCAGAGAAACGCCCTTCAGCACTTCAAGTTCACCAAACGATTTATGGACATCTCTAACGGATACCATTGGTTGGTCTTCGGTCCAGCTCATGGTTCGATCCTTTATCCTTTAACCGCAAATTTCTTTTCCAGATAAACCGTCCACCGTGCAATCGGGTAGCAGTAGATGAAAAAGATTATGAGTACGAACGAGTAAAATGGGGCAAGAAGGTCGGTCCGTCCGCCTTCAGCAGCCAACGCCTGGCCAGTGAGCGTCATAACCTCAGAAACCCCGACAATTGAAGCCAAAACGGTTGCCATCGTCAGAATTGAATAAAGGTTCATCCACGGCGGCAACATGCGCTTTACGCATTGCGGCAGGATAACCAGCCAAAGCGTTTGCCGGCGCGAATAGGCAAGGCTTTCAGCAGCTTCCCACTGCCCGCTTGGCAGCGATGTCACAGCGCCGCGCACGATCTCGGATACATTCGCCATAACCGGCAATGACAGTCCGATAATGGCTTTCAACCAGTCCGGTAGCGGAATGGTGACGCCGCCAATGCGCAGTTGAAATGGCAAGAGGAACATGGCGAAAAACAAAAGTACCAACCATGGCGAATTGCGGAAAAACTGGGTAATCGCCCAGGCCAGTTTTCGAACCCAGCCATGCAGCGATATTTGCCCAAGCCCGAGCATAGCTCCAACCCCTGTACCGATAGCCATCGCAAAAACAGAGATTACCAGATTGAAAATAAAGCCCTTTAACAAAAGCGGCATCCAGCGCAACAGCACCTCTAGCACCGACGCCTGACCAGCATCACTTTGCGCAAAGCTGAGTGTGGGAGAGAGCAAACAAATACCGAGGAGCACAGCGCCATGCCAAAGCTTAAGCCTGAATCTCGGGCGATTTTTCGGCTTTCCGTCGACCGGCATCATCACCGGTAAGTCTGTTTTGTAATTTCTTGTCGTCATGCGCCGTAACCCGGAATTTTCATTGCCCGCTCCCAGCGGTTCATGCCCCAGACCAACACGCCCACCAACACGAAATAAGCGATCAAAAGGAAGATCATCATTTCGGTTACATTGACATTGTCGGACCAAATTTGATTGGCCTCATACAACATCTCCGGCACCGCAATCGCGTATGCGAGCGTTGTTGTTTTCACCAAATTCACAAGATTGTTGTTGAGTGCAGGTAAAATCACCCGGAAGGCGAGCGGCAAGGTAATGTCCTTGTAAATTTGCAAGCGCGAAAAGCCCAACGCTTCGGCAGCTTCAACAGTTGATTCCGGCACCGCTTCAATGCCGGATCGGAAAATCTCAACATTGAAAGCCCCGGCAAAGAATGAAAGCGAGATAACCGCCCACGCAAAATTCCCCAACAGGGGAGCTTCACCACCAAATTCTGTGGCGACTCTGGGTAGCAAAGAGCCAATCGCGAAATAGAAAAAATACAATTGCACAAGCGGTGGGGTGTTTCGAAACAGTTGGATGTATCCATTCACGAACCGCCGCGTCCAGGTATACGCCGAACCTTGCAGCCAGGCTCCGATGACACCTATTACAACTGAAAAAAACAGGCATACGACAGAGAGTTTAATGGTCATCCAAAGACCATCGAGCATACGCCCGCGATCATAGCTATCGTAGATAAAAGGCAGGTTTATTCCGGTCTCGTCATAGAGAACCTTAAACCATTCAAAAAAAGCTTCCATGCAATGCCACCCCTAATGTTTGCACAGCCGCATCGGCAATGTTTGCCGGGGTCCGCATTTGCAGACCCCGGATTCAGTATTAGCCCGCAGCTATTTAAACTTGTCGTGCATTGCTTTTGCAAAAGGCGTGTTCTCAACGCCCCATTTTGTTTCAAGTTCCAAAATGCGGCCTGACTTGTGCCAGCTCGTGATCATCTCGCCCATCATTTCATGGAACTTTGTTTCGCCAAGCTGAACCGCAAGCCCCCAAGGAGCATCGTCAATGGTTGGCAAAGGCATCTCGTAATCTGCATACGCGTCTTCTTTGGTTTTTGCGACAATTGAAGAATCGTCATAAACGAAAGCAACACAGTTGCCCCCCTTCAGAGCGGCAAGTGCTTCTGCTGTGCCTTTAAATGCAACAATTTTCGCACCATACTCCTTGGCGGTTTTCTTGTTGTAGAAAGCGCCTTGAATGCCGCAAACCGGTTTGCCCTTCAAGTCTTCCCATTTTTTGAAGCCCATTTTTTTAAGAGACAAAACATTGGTGCCTGATGAATAATAATTGGGATCAACAATGGAGACAACTTTCCGGCGGTCAGGTTTATCGGTCATGGTTGCGATCATCAGATCGATTTTACCTTGCTCAAGAAACTGCATGCGATTTGAGCTGACGACTGGAACATATTCGATTTTAACGCCAAGTTTGTCGGCAACGTCTTTTGCCAACTCAGGCTCAATGCCTACAATCGCACCCGACGGATCGCGGAAACCATAGGGCTTGTAATCCGCTTTAACGCCAACTTTGAGCACGCCACGCTCTTTAACATCATCTAGAACATCAGCCTGCGCGCCAAGGCTGACTAAAGAAAAGACGCCAAGTGAAACCGCTCCAAGCAAGCCTTTGATATTTGTTTTTATC
>CAJQND010000005.1 GCA_905479595.1 uncultured Hyphomicrobiales bacterium | reverse complement strand
TTCAGCTCACGGCAGTTCCCGCTGCGCGTGAACGCCTCCGCATGGGCGGCGCATTAGCGCCGAGGGCCGGTCGGCCCTAGTCGCTCCGCTCCAGGTATCGCTCACGGCAGTCTCCCTGCCGGGAGACGCATGCGCGGGCGGGGGCGAAAGCCCGGGCCGCAGTCGCGGTCTTGAGTCCTTTGTCGATCAACTTATCCGTGCTCGGCTTCGCCTCCGCTCGGGTTGATCTTGAACCATCCGGCGCGATCTCGCGTGCGGAAAGTAAGGAGTGGAAACTTGTTTCCGCGACTGGAGCCGACTGGCTCCCGGCCGGTCAGGCCGCCCTCGCGGAGGCGTTGGCGAAAGCCAACTGCCGTGAGCGATAAAAACCGGCAAAGCGAACTGATCGCGCATGCCAGCTTGTGGCCTGATGGTTGCCGATATAGGGTTTGCAGGCTTGGTTGATGTCCTTCATATCAAAGCACTTCAACGATGGTTGCGGGGGTTTAAAATGCAAGCCGAAATGCCACTTCGCGGATTTACGACGAGTGAATTCCAAATCCGGATTTCTCGTGCCCAGGAATTGATGGTGCCAAACGGGTTTGACGCGTTGCTATTCACAACGCCGCACAATATCCGCTGGGCAACCGGATTTGATACGCAGTTTTGGGAAAGTCCAACTCGGCCCTGGTTTCTGGTCATTCCGGCTAAAGGAGCCCCAATTGCGGTGATACCGGAAATTGCCGGTTCGCGTATGGCAGAAACATGGATTGACGATGTCCGCACATGGCCTTCGCCCCGACCTGACGATGATGGAACATCGTTATTGGCGTCTGTGCTTGACACCTTGCCGCGCCGGTATGGAAGAATTGGCATGGAGCTGGGGCGAGAACATGCCCTGCGTATGCCGGTGGCGCAGTTCCAGGCGCTGCAGGAAAGTTTGCCGGGCATTGAGCTTGCCAATGGAACACCATGTATCTGGCAAATCCGGATGGTCAAGACAAAAGCCGAGATATACCACATCAGATACATTTGCCAGCTCGCATGCGATGGATATGACCGGGTCCCCGAACTTGTATCGATTGGTGACAGCGAGCGGGAAGCGGCACGCAGCCTGCGGATTGAATTTGCGCGGCTGGGAGCAGATTCGACGCCCTTTCTGCCAGCAATTTCTGGCCCAGGCGGGGTGCCGCAGATTGTTTGTGGTCCATCAGATCGCATAATTGCAAATGGCGACGTTTTGTTTTTCGACACCGGATGCACCTTTGATGGATATTGGTGCGATTTTGACCGCAACTATGCTGTTGGCAATATTTCTGATGATGCCAAGCGTGCCCATCGCGCCATGTGGCAGGCGACAGAAGCAGGTATTGCAGCCGCCCGACCCGGCGCGAGGACTGATGACCTATACAATGCGATGGCCAAAATCATCGATGAGGCTGGCTCGCTCGGCAATAATGTTGGCAGGCTTGGTCACGGTCTTGGAATGCAACTGACCGAACCACCATCACATATGCCAGGTGATGGCACTGTGATTGAAACCGGCATGGTTCTGACGATTGAGCCAGGTATTGAGTACGCACCAGGAAAGATGATCGTGCATGAGGAAAACATCGTTATTCGCGACGACGGTGCCGAATTGCTCACGCGCCGCGCGCCCGACGAGATGCTTGAAATCAGGTGAACGGCGCGAATTCCATCGAGAAAACACAACTGGTTCAAAGGAACAGTATTCGAAAAATGAAGAAAGAAAATGAAATTCGTTCACTGGAATCCGGTCTTTATAACATCCCGCTTGATGAGGTTTTGAGCGATAGCATGCATGGGGAAATGCGGGGCTTTGAGATTGTGACGGCCCGAGTGCGTGACTGCGATGGGGCAGAAGGTGTCGGATACACCTTTACATGCGGGCGCAATGGTGGCGCAATTCATGATATTATTTCTCGCGAAATTTCAAACCTCGTACTCGGTAAGGACGCAAGTCTAATCGAAAATCTGTGGGAGCATCTCTGGTGGCAGCTTCATTATGGCGGCCGTGGCGGGCCCACTGTTCTCGCGCTGTCTGCTTTTGATATGGCTCTGTGGGATTTGAAGGCGAAACGCGCCGGCGAACCGCTTTGGCGCCTTCTCGGTGGTTATGATAACCGGGTCCCTTGTTACGCTGGCGGAATTGATCTGATGCTTTCGCCAGATGAATTAATCGACCAGACCGATGGCAATCTTGAGCGGGGGTTTAAAGCAATTAAGATGAAAGTTGGCCGTGACCGGCTTTCTGAAGATGTCGAGAAGGTCGCAGCTATGCGGGCGCATTTGGGAAATGAATTTCCGCTCATGCTTGATGCCAATATGAAATACACCGCCGACCAGGCCATTCGGGCAGCCCGGGCGTTTGCCCCGTTTGATCCGGTTTGGCTGGAAGAGCCAATTTCACCGGAAGACATCGCCGGTCACGTTCGTGTGGTGCGTGAAGGTGGTTTGCCGGTCGCAGCAGGAGAAAACTTGCGAACTTTATGGGATTTTAAAAACTACATCGCAGCGGGTGCTGTGACATTTCCCGAACCTGATGTGACCAATTGCGGTGGCATTACCAGCTTTATGAAAATTGCCCGGCTGGCCGAGGCGTTTAATCTGCCCGTCACTTCGCATGGCGCACATGATGTAACGGTTCATCTTTTGGCGGCAGTACCAAACCGCTCTTATCTTGAAGCGCATGGCTTCGGGCTGGACAATTACATTGCCAATTCGCTTGTCATCGAGGACGGCTTCGCTCTTGCGCCCGAACGGCCAGGACATGGGATCGAGTTCGATTGGAAAGGGTTGGAGAGTATAAAGGCAGCTTGAAAAACTGGCTTCCCAACATCCGCTATACTCTAATTTTCTTGACTATCTAAACATCACATGTTTCGCTTTGACTATGAGCGAGCTGGCCTATTATGAATTAAAACAAATTTCAGGTCTTGCGCCGAGCCTGTCAGCTCATGTTGCACGCGAAATTGGTAAGCGCATTGTATCGGCGGCCTATGAAACCGGGGATCTCGTTGAAGACGAAAGTTCGCTTGCGCTGCATTATCAGGTTAGTCGGTCGGTGATCCGCGATGCTGTGAAGATGCTTGTTGGAAAAGGGTTGCTGGAAGCGCGCCGGGGAATTGGAACCCGTGTCCGGTCCAGGGAAAATTGGGCGTTGCTTGATAACGATATTTTGGCCTGGCAGCAATCGAACCAGCCTAACATGGAAATTTTCAGGCAATTGATGGATTTCCGGCAGATTTTTGAACCAAAAGCCGCGCGTTGCGCCGCTGAACAGGGAAGTGATACGGCTCATCAAGAGCTCAAGGAAGCCTTTGAACGAATGGAGGAAGAAGCAGGTTCTGTAGAAGAATTCGTACAAGCGGACGCGATGTTTCACCGGGCCATTCTGAGAGCTACGCATAATGAGTTTTTGATGGCACTAGAAGGCGTTGTTTTTTCGACTATGCTAAGTTCTATTCGGCTTACCAATAAAGACCCTCGCGACAACGAGAGTTCAATTCCGCTTCATCGCAAAGTTTATGAGGCAATATCAGAAAGGGATGGACCCAAGGCCGAATTGGCAATGCAAAATCTGCTTGCAGATGCCAACCAAAGACTAAACAGACGTACATTGAATTCATGAATCGTGCCGCAAGTTTTCTGCGGTAGGGTGATGAAAAAGAACTGCCCCAGCATCCGAAAAATGGAGCGGCGGCAAAACCTCTCAATGAAACTGAGAGCAACCACGTAAGAGCAAACACGGAGGATCTCATGCTCAATAAATTCTCGAAAATTCTTATGGCCGGCGGCGCGGCGCTGGCATTTACGCTATCCGCGGCAACTTTCGTTTCCGCGGAAACCAAGTTACGCATTCAAACCCATTTCGCACCAGAGACGCCGTCGGGCAAACTCGCTGCGCAGTATGTTGACGACATTCAGACCATGTCTGGTGGTTCGATTAAAGTAGAGATGTTTTATTCATCTTCTGTTGTGAAGTCGGTGGAAACATTTGATGCGGCAGCAACGGGCATTCTCGATTGTGACATGACCGGTGGTGCATATCAAACTGGCAAGAACCCCGCATTCCAGTTTGTTGGCGACATCATGGGTGGCTATGACACGCCGTACCAGCAGCTGTCCTGGCTCTACTATGGCGGCGGGTTGGATGCTGCGCAGAAGCTTTACAACAAATATGATATGCAGTTAATCGGCTGGTGGGTACCTGGTCAGGAATCCCTTGCCTCATCACGCCCAATCCGCAACGCTGACGACTTCAAAGGCTGGAAGTTCCGTTCTCCTCCAGGAATGGAAACCAAGATTTTTGAAAAACTCGGCGCCAAACCGATCGTGATGGATTTCACCGAAATTTTCACGGCTTTGGAATCTGGTATCATTGATGGTGCTGATGCATCAGGCCTGGCTAATAATGTTGGCCTTGGTCTCTATGATATCGTCAAGCACGCAAACTTCCCGGGCTTCCATTCCATGCCTTCTGATCATCTGGCATGTAATAAAGCCAAATGGGATGCGATGCCTGAGAACGAGCGCCGCATCATGTCAACAGCGATGATGGCGCTTGCGCTTCGCACCGCTTTGACTTTTGAAAAGAAGAATGCGGAAGCCGCCGCATCCCTGAAAGCAAAGGGAGTTACCCTTTATGAATGGGCTCCTGCTGACCGTCAGGCATTCCGTGACGCGGCACAGGCTTCCTGGCCAGAATTTGCCACCACACCTGAGGCCAAGGCATTGGTTGAAAGCCACATTGCTTATCTAAAACAACTTGGTCTGGTGAAGTAGCAGATTGAATTGAAAACTGGCATGCGGTCCCATTGGGGCCGCATGCTAACTCCCTGCAAGTGGTGTGATTAAAGTGATCGCGCCATTTTTTTTGTGCCGAAAAGTTCATCGGCAATAGCAGACGCAAGCTTATCGGGATCATCCGCAACATCGAGTGTAAATGGGTTTTCATCTAAGCCAGGTGGTTCCAAAATTGCGAGTTGGCTGTCGAGCAATCCTGGCGGCATAAAATGCTGGCGACGTTCTAGCATTCGCGTCTGCAGAAGTGGCTTGCTGCCGGCCAGATAGACAAATCTCATCTCGTTGTGAGAGCTACGTAATCTGTCCCTGTAAGAGCGTTTGAGTGCTGAACATGAAATCACTACGTTATCGGTCGTCGCTGCAAGGCTGGCGGCCCGCTGCCCAATTGTTTCCAGCCAAGGCCAGCGGTCATCGTCGGTTAGTGCGATCCCAGCAGTCATCTTTTCTGTATTGGAAACAGGGTGGAGATCGTCTCCTTCAATGAAGGCGCTATCAAGCAACCTTGCGAGTTTTTTTCCAATAGTGCTCTTCCCGCACCCACATACACCCATAAGAACAATGATCATTTCGCTGCCCCATGCCAGGGGCCATGAAAACGTTCACCCGTTGATTTGTTTTTGAGGCCATGTGCGCCAAATCTGTCACGTTGCAACTGCACCAGCGCTGTCGGCAGACGTTCTGCCTGGAAAGCATCAAGATATGACAAGCCAGAAGCCATCGCTGGAACGGGCACACCCGCCATCGCTGCGACCGCGACGGCATTCCGCAAACCTGAGGCGTGATGTTGGGCAAATGCAAGTAGGTCTGAGCGATCTGAAAATTTGTCGAGCAATGCCATACGCAAGATAGAGCCAGACCGCCATACCCTTGGAGCCTCGCCCAACTCAATGCTCCAGTTGTGTTCTTGGTTTGCAACGTTAAGCAAATGCGCGCCCTGTGCCAATGCGAGCGCCATACTTGCAGCCAGTGCGTCATATATGTCGTCATGTGCCAAGCTGGCGTCCCGGGTCTTGGATTTATCCTGGTTTCCCACAACCGCCATATCTGGGTGCGAAGAAATCTGGCGCATTGTTACTGCCGCCATGATCGATGGGACAGGCACGCCAAGTTCCAATGCAGACGCAACACACCATCCACCAGTGCCTTTTTGGCCTGCAGCATGGTCAACAATATTGATAAGAGGTTGGCCGGAAATAGGATCGTTTGTTTGCAAAACCTCTGCAGAAATTTCCATTAAATAACCGGCAAGGTCACCCTCCGACCAAATGGCTATTTGTCCACCGGCTTCGGCGGCAGTCATTCCCGTGAGTTCCAGCAATTGCCAGCTTTCAGCAATCGCCTGCATTATGGCGTATTCGATGCCGTTATGGACCATTTTGACAAAATGACCGGCACCCCCGTCGCCGAACCAACCGAGGCATGGATTGCCGTTATTTTTGGCGGCGGCAATAGAAAGTAATGGCATAAGCACGCTGCGCACATCTTTGGGGCAGCCCAGCATCATGGAAGGTCCATTGCGTGCGCCTTCCGCTCCGCCTGAAACCCCAAGGCCCGCATAGTGAATGCCCCGTTCTTTGAGGAGGCGCGCGTTCTCACTTGTGTCCTCATAGTATGCATTGCCGGCGTCAATGATGATGTCACCAGGGGCCAAGACGTCCTGGAGTTTTTGAACGAGTTGCTGCACAGGCTCTCCAGCCTTTATCAAAAGCATCACGATCCTTGGGGTAGAGAGGCTCTGCACAAGCATATTGAGATCGCTGCAGACTTTAATGCCGTCAACTTGCCAATCCCGCGCTTCTGGCCAGGGGTCCCAAACCACGGGCGGTTGACCTGCATCGCGAAAATTGAGTGCCAGGTTCCGGCCCATCACGCCAAGGCCAATGATCGCGAGGTTCATCTTTAATCCAGTTTAATGCCCGAAATTATCGTCCAACATTACGGTGTCTGAAGGATTGATGCAACGCATCGTTGGGTTTTGAGATGGGCAGATTGTGTTGAAAAATTTTGGCCATATGCACGCGTAATATCCGGTGCATTGGAAGTTTTAAACATATGATGTTTACAAATATCCCTCTATTGCCCAAACTCATTTGTGTTGCGCAGTTTCGGGGCTGCCTGTTGCCAGGGTACCGGCTCAGGAATTTTTTTACTAATTTCGTGGGAGGGGCAAATGATTGAACATGAAAGAACAGGTCCGCTCGACCTGTTAACATGGAGCTTCAGCCGCGTGGCAATGTGGGCTCCTTTTTTTATTGTTCTCATTATCTTGTACGAAGTGATTATGCGCTACTTCTTCGCGGCTGCGACGTTGTGGGTAAACGAGATGTCGCTATGGATAGCTGGCGGTATTTATCTTTCCGCCGGTCTTTATGCCATGCAGCAGCGCAGCCATATTCGAATTTTTATCATCTACGATATGGCCCCGCTTTGGATGCGCAGGGTGTTTGACGTTTTATCGACACTTTGTGTTTCAATATTTGCATTCGCAGTCATCTGGGGTGGTTTTGGGGAGGCGAAAGCCAAGTTCTTGCGGTGGGAGACATTTGGAACCGCTTTTGATCCACCACTGCCAGCGACCATCAAACCTCTTATACTAACGATGATGCTGTTTCTCGCGCTTCAAGCGATGTCTAACCTTGTTCGTGATTGGCCATCTGTCGCATGGGCTCGCAAATTATTTGATATTTTTGTAGCCGTGCTGGTTATCGGCCTTGCGCTCTTGGCGGCATACAATCTTTTCATTGTGCCGCCTGAAGGCATCGCCGTGCCGTTGAAATGGAAAATCAGCATTGGCGTCTTTTTGATGATCGCTGTTTTCCTTGTCGGTTTTGGACTGTTCAAAGACTTCAACAAAACACCTTCTCCGCATGTGGAATTGGATGAGGGTGAAGAAGAGTTAGCCAATCTCAAGCAGTTGAACATCCCTGATGAGATTCTTTCCGGCAATCCGCCGAAACCGAACGAGTAGGGCGGCGATTATGGATATCGGAACAATCTCACTCGTTTTGCTGGTTGGTATGTTTTTGCTGCTTGCCATTGGCATGCCCCTCGGTTTTGCATCTGGCTTTTTGGCGGTTGTTGTCTTGGTGCTCAAGTTCGAGCCAACCCTGATCTCTGATCCGTTCAGTTTTGGCTCGGGCATTTTGACCAGTAATTTTGGCAGCGGGCCAATGAACATTCTGGCGCAACGGCTATACGGCATCACAACCAACTATGTGTTGATTTCGGTGCCTTTGTTCATTTTTATGGCGACCCTCCTGGAGCGCTCGGGTATCGCGCGTGATATGTACACATCGCTTAGTCAGTGGATGTCGCGCACTCGGGGCGGCATTGCTGTGGTAACCGCAATCATGGCCATTGTGATGGCGGCCATGTCCGGCATTATTGGCGGTGAAGTTGTCCTTCTCGGTCTTATTGCTCTGCCGCAAATGTTGCGCCTTGGATACAACCAAAACCTGGCTATCGGCACGATCTGCGCATCGGGGTCATTGGGTACGATGATACCGCCGTCGATCGTTCTGATCTTCTACGGACTGATTACTGAAACTTCTATCCATGCGCTGTTCAAGGCAGCATTCCTGCCAGGCTTCATGCTTGCCGGGTGCTATATCGTCTACATTTTGGTGCGCACGCGCATGAACCCCGAAATGGCGCCACTTCCGGAGCCATCTCCTGACGATATGACGGGGCGTGAAAAGGCGCTTTATGGATCAACTCTTTTGTTGTTACTCGCCGGTATTGGTTCTGCCCTCATTGTCCTCAGGTGGTTCTATTTGAAAGGTTTCAGCCAATTCAATGCGAAAATGATCGATGGAAATACCATACTCATCGATAACGCGACCTTGTGGACATATCTCGCCATCAGCAGTGTTTGCGCGATTGGCATCTTCTTTGTCGTTGGTGTTGACGTCGCCAAGACGGCTTGGGCGAAGGGTAAGGGCATGGTTGCGCCCATGCTTGTGGTTTTCGTGGTACTGGGATCGATCTATGGCGGCATTACGGGCATCACTGAAGCCGCAGCCATGGGATCACTCGCGGTACTGTTCCTTATTTGGATACGGGGCGAGTTTTCCATCAATCTATTGCGCGAAGCATCCATGCGGACATTCAAGTCAACCGGTACAATTATTTGGGTGACGTTTGGGGCAACTGCGCTTGCCGGGGCTTATACCATCGCCGGGGGCCCCACTTATGTTGCCAATTTGATTGTTGGATATGATTTACCGACCATGGGTGTGGTGCTCGTGATGATGGTTATCTTCCTGTTCCTGGGTGCTTTTATGGACTGGACAGGTATCGTGCTTTTGGTGATGCCGGTATTTTTGCCGATTGTACTGAAACTGCCGATTGGTGAGCTTGGGCTGACGGGCGGATTGGATTCAGCCACGATGGTTCGTGTCTGGTTCGGCATTCTGTTCTGCGTGAACATGCAGGTCAGTTTCCTGTCGCCACCGTTTGGACCGGCGGCGTTCTATCTTAAATCCGTGGCGCCTCCGCACATCACATTGCCTGATATTTTCCGAGGGTTTCTGCCGTTTATCGGCATGCAACTTTTCATCCTTATGATAATTTTTCTGGTGCCGGAAATCACAACAGTGTTTCTGTAACGCCGGTGGATTAGAGACAAGCGGTAATGCCACCATCCACGTAAAGAATGTGTCCGTTTACGAAACTGGCTGAGTCGGAAGATAGAAACACTGCCGCACCGACGAGTTCTTCCACTTTGCCCCAGCGCCCGGCGGGAGTGCGATTTGACAGCCAGGCAGTGAATTCTGGATCGGCTACCAGTGCCCCTGTTAGCTCCGTTTCAAAGTATCCTGGTGCCAGGCCATTTACCTGCAAGCCATATTTTGCCCAATCTGTGCACATTCCCTTGGTCAAATTGGCAACCGCGCCTTTTGAGGCCACATAGGGCGCAATTCCAGGGCGTGCCAGTGCGGTTTGCACTGAGCAAATATTGATGATCTTGCCGCGCTCGCGGGCAATCATGTGCTTGGCTACGGCCTTGCCCACATTGAAAACAGAGCTGACGTTTGTCCGCATTAATGTATCCCAAGCATCATCAGGGAAGTCTTCAAGGGGGGTGCGGTGCTGCATGCCCGCATTGTTTACAAGGATATCAATGGGGCCGGTTTCTGCTTCAATCTTTTCAATCCCGGCGTTCACCGCAGTGGGGTCAGTAACGTCAAAACAAGCGGTTGAAACCTGTGCCCCATGGCCCTCAAGCTGGAGGGCAGCGGCAGCAAGCATTTCTTCATTGCGTCCGTTAATGACAATGCTGGCACCTGCATCCGCCAATCCCTTGGCCAAGGCAAAGCCAATACCCTTGCTGGAGCCTGAAATAAATGCGCGTTTGCCAGTTAGGCCAAAAAGGTCTTGAATTGTCATGAAATCTACCTGTTAAACTTCTGTGGATGTTAGTAATGACTGCCGGGCATCAGTTCGGCAAGTCCGGAGAGAAAACACAGTGCACACCCTGACCATCCATGCTGCAAAAGATTTGCGGATTGAAACTTGTGAAACAGCTGACCCGGGCAGAGGGCAGGTTCGTATTGCCGTTGTATCGGGCGGCATTTGCGGGTCAGATCTGCACTATTACAACCATGGTGGGTTTGGTGCGGTTAAGCTGCGTGAACCGATGATCCTCGGCCATGAGATTTCAGGCCATGTGGAGGCTGTTGGCGTTGGCGTCACTTCGGTCAAATCCGGTGATATGGTTGCAATCAATCCAAGCAGGCCATGCGGTGAATGTAGCTACTGCGCAAAAGGATATTTCAATCATTGCCTTCACATGCGGTTTTATGGATCCGCTATGCCCTTTCCACATGTGCAGGGTGCGTTCCGGCAACATTTGTTGGTAGATGAGGCGCAATGTGAACTTGTCTCTGGAAATGTAACCGCCGGCGAAGCGGCAATGGCAGAGCCGTTGAGTGTTTGCCTGCATGCGGTCAAACAAGCAGGTGAAGTGAAGGGCGCGCGGGTTTTGGTTGCTGGCTGCGGACCAATTGGTGCGCTTTGCGTCATGGCTGCAAAAGACGCAGGCGCTGGAGAAATTGTAGTGAGTGACCTTGCAGATCAAGCACTTGGCTTTGCATCGCAGATTGGTGCGGACCGAACCATAAATGTATCGCAGGGTGGCGAGGTGTTGACCCCGTTTATGGAAAACAAAGGGTATTTTGACATATGCATTGAGGCGTCGGGGAGCGAACAAGCATTGCAGGCGGCGCTTGGCGTGGTGCGTCCTCGCGGCACCATTGTGCAGCTGGGTCTGGGAGGCGATATGAGTGTGCCGATGAACATTCTTGTTTCAAAAGAAATCCACCTTACTGGTAGCTTCAGGTTCCATGAAGAGTTTGCGCATGCGGTTCGATTGATCAATTCAGGAAAGATTAACGTTGCGCCATTGATTTCCGCCACGTTACCACTGGCAGATGCTGTGGAAGCGTTCGACTTGGCCAATGACCGATCCCGCGCCATGAAAGTGCAAATCGCTTTTTAACCTTCCAGTTGAGTAAAATCAGGAGCGGAAAAATTTCTAAAAAGCCAATTCGCATCGCAGTCATTGGTGTTGGCCTTATCGGTCAGCGCCACGTTGAGACCATATCAAGATCAGAAATTGCGGAAGTTGCGTGCGTTGTTGACCCACACCCACAATCTGCAGAATTTGCATCGCAGCACGAAATTGTCAGCTACGGCAGTATTACTCAGATGCTCGACGGGGAGCGCCCCGATGGTGTCATTATTGCGACACCAAACCAGGCCCATGTTGAAAATGGTTTGGAATGCATTCACGCAAACCTTCCCATACTGGTTGAAAAACCAATTGCTGGCGATGTCTGCTCTGCCCGACGGCTTGTTGATGAAGCCGACAAGGCAGGCGTTCCAATTCTCGTTGGCCACCACCGCCGACATAACCCGATTATCCAGGCTGCAAAGGAAAGAATAGAAAGCGGTGCACTTGGAAACATCGTCGCTGCGCATGGGATGTGCTGGTTATACAAACCAGATGATTATTTTGATGTCACATGGCGCACGAGGCCGGGCGCGGGGCCTATATTCATCAACCTTATTCACGACATTGACCTGTTCAGATATCTGCTTGGTGAGGTTGAGTCTGTCCAGGCAATCCAGTCCGATACAATTCGGGGCCATGAAATTGAAGACACAGCTGCGATTGTTCTTCAATTTGCCAACGGAGTTCTTGCAACAATCAGCGTCTCGGACACGATAGTGTCACCGTGGAGCTGGGAGCTGACAGCGGAAGAAAACCCCGCGTATCCCGCAACCCGGCAGAACTGTTATTTGATTGGCGGCACGCGTGGATCTCTCGAAATACCAAGTGGCAAGATCTGGTCACAAAGTGAACAACCAAGTTGGTGGAAGCCGATTGAACACGAAGCATACACAGTCGATTTGAAGGACCCGCTTGATGTCCAGATCGCTCATTTCTGTGACGTCATATCCTGCGGCGTATCGCCTATTGTCTCAGGCCTCGAAGGATTGTGTTCGCTCCAGGTGATAGAGGCGGTCAAGGAATCGGCTAACCTGGAGAAACCGGTTTATCTCTCTGGAAACGTGTGAGCCAATAAATTTTCTTTGCTTCGCAATAGTTTGTTCCAGAACTAGCGCGAATTTTTCTTCCGCCAGGCGGCAAACTCGTCCCTGGTTTTTTCAGTTGTCGCAGGATAAAGACCAATTATCCCGTCACCTTCGGCCACTTTTTCGGCAACAAAGTCTTCGAAAGCTGTCATTTCAGTAGCTTCGTGGGCGATATCATCTGCCATGTGGTTGGGAATGACCACGACACCTTCATTGTCGCCAACAAGCACATCTCCTGGAAAAACGGCAACGTCTCCGCAGCCAATTGGACCGTTCAGCTCAATGGCCTGGTGTTGCGTTAGGTTGGTGGGTGCTGCTGGCCGGTTGTGGTAACAGGGAATGTTCATTCCAGCAATTTCAGGGGTGTCTCTGAACCCGCCATCCGTAATGACGCCGGCAACCCCGCGCATCATCATTCTTGCAACAAGTATGGACCCTGCAGAGGCAGCACGTGGATCTTTGCGGCTGTCGATGACCATGACGTGTTCAGACGGACACTCTTCCACGCCGACCCTTTGTGGATGGGTTGCATCCTGGAAAACAGAGATTGTGTTTAAGTCTTCGCGCGCTGGAATGTAGCGCAAGGTATATGCAAGACCCACCATGTTTTCGGCGTATTGTGCAAGTGGTCGCACGTCTTGAATAAACTGGTTGCGCAGTCCCTGTTTAAACAAGGCTGTGCACAGGGTTGCAGCGCTTACGGCCATTAGGCGTTCGCGGGTTTCAGGGCGCAGTTTGCCGGTCGTCATTCTGGTTCTCCAAGTACTTATTTCAGTTTGCCGGGGTTCTAACCGGCAAGAGGTTCAAAGTCGTATAATTCAGCTGCGTTTTCTTCCAGGATTTTCTTTCGATCATCTTCGGTTGCAACCCACTCCAAAAGCAGGTCAAGCAAAACACCGTCATCAGGGTATGTTTGTGCATTTGCGCTAACATGTGGCCAATTTGACGCCCATAGCATGCGTTCAGGCGCATGGGCGGCAAGGGCTTTACTTAGCGCTCCGACATCCTGATAGCCGGGTGGCCCAATTTTTGAAGTTTCGTAACAAGCCGATAACTTAACGTAGCAATTGCCGCGATCAATCAGTTTTAGCAAGCTAGAAAACTCTGTGCTTTCAGGCCCCACCGGCGGCATGAATTTACCGGCATGGTCAATCACAAAAGGACCCTTCATCTCCGACAGAAGTGAAGTGTAGTCATCAATTTCGCAGCCATTAAACTGGATGATGGGATGCCACCCCCGCGGGGCGATGCGCTCGCTGACGGCGCGTAAATCAGAACTGCCGACTGCGCCGGGACCTATATCCATAATCCGGGCACCGCGAACTCCGAGATTGTGCAGGCGCTCAAGTTCACCGTCTTCAACCTCAGGCGTTACAACTGCCACGCCTCGCGCATTTTTTCCCAGGACGCCAAGGGCGTGCTCAAGGCAGCTGTTGTCGAATTGAAAGATATTGGGTTGCACGACAACAGCGCGTTTAATGCCAAGTTGTTTTTGAATTTCAGCGTAGTTTTCAACTGAGGCAAGCGCATGTGGATGAAGAACCGGGTTCTGCTCATAGCCCGCGGAGATAATGTGCATATGTGTATCGATTGTACCTGCGGGCACAGCAAAATGAGGCGCTGAACATCCAGGTGGCCGAACAAATGGGCTCATAAATTTGGTCCCGCAAAGTAAATGCGCATCTATTGCGCAGTTGAGTTTTGTTTCAAGCGCCATCTGCTGCTTTATCAGGCCAACGTGTTCGTTCGGTTGGTTTGTGTTCAGTGTCAGGCAGCGCAGATGGAAGCACAACAAATTCACATTAACTGGAATACAACTTATTTTACAAGTGAAAAAAAATTCTTACAAATTTTGCATCTCTTATGATGAAGTAGAAAGTTTATAAATATTATTCATTGATTTTATTATGTTTTTTCAATTTCAAATTATTATTGACAAATTTTTACCAATCAGACATGTTGTAATACAAGTTTGGCAATGGTTCTGAAATGAACATATGCTCGGTGGTGCAAAAAGACGTCACGAGTATCTAAAAAATTCACAAGTGGATTTGAAACATAGGGAGAATAATTATGTTGAACCTAAAGAAAACCGTCTGTGCAGCGGCGATTGTGGCATTTGCCGCAGGGCTTCCGCTAAGTGCGAACGCCGCAGAATGGCGCGGCTGGAACATCCATAAACCAGATTATCCCAATACAGTTGCAATGGATAAATTTGCTGATCTGTTGAAGGAAAAATCGGGCGGCAAGATTACACTCAAGATGTTCCATTCAGGAACTCTTGGTACGCAGCCAGACGCAATCGAGCAGGTGCGGATAGGTGGTCTTGAAATTGGTAATTTTAACCTGGGTCCAATCGGTCCGGTTGCAGCAGAAGCCAATGTCGTCTCTCTGCCATTTGTGTTCCGGGATATGGAGCATATGCACCGCGCCCTTGATGGTGAGGCAGGGGATAAAATAAGCGCCGGAATGGCAAAAAAAGGCCTGGTCGCGCTCGCTTGGTATGATGCTGGCGCACGCTCATTCTACAATTCCAAAAAACCAATCATGAAGCCGTCTGATGTTGAAGGCATGAAAGTGCGGGTCATGAACAATGACTTGTACTCTGGCATGATCTCAGCGTTGAAAGGCAATCCGTCGCCAATGGCGTTTTCGGAAGTTTACTCATCGCTGAAAACTGGCGTGGTCGATGGTGCAGAAAATAACTGGCCGTCTTATGAATCAACGGGCCACTTTGAAGTTGCTGGATTTTACTCATTATCCCAGCATCTCATTATTCCGGAATGTGTTTGCATGAATACGGCAGCTTTTGAAAAGCTCAGTGCTGCTGACCAGAAGATTGTTCGTGATGCCGCCAGAGAATCCGCAGTGCTACAACGCGAACTTTGGGCAAAGCGAGCCGCTTCCAGCCGTGAAAAAGTCATGGCGGCGGGCGTGAAATTCAACGAGATTCCGGACAAGGCAGCATTCCAAGATGCGATGCAGCCGGTTTATGACAAATATCTGACCGATAACCCGGATATTAAACCGCTGGTCGCATTGATCAAAAACACCAAGTAAGCTTCCTCTCAATCACTGGCACTCTGGGAACCAGCATGGGCGACAATTGCTCTTAGCTGGGGTCCGGGTGCCAGTTTTTAAAGATACGAGGCAATGGAAAATCCAACTGGAACCAAGTCAGTATATGATCGGTTACTTGATCTCATTTGTAAGGTGAGCATCGTTGTAACAGGGATTGCGCTGGTTGTTCTCACAGTTATCTTCGGGTGGTTGGTTTTTGGACGTTATGTCCTGAACTCAACGCCAACGTGGGTCGAACAGGTTTCACTGCTTTTGGTGATGTTGATAGCCTTTATCGGCGCTTCAGTTGGAATTTATCAGCAAACACATCTCGGTGTGTCGTATTTTCGCGACATTAGTCCGCGTCCGCTGCGACGGGCGTTTGAGCTTGTTTCGCATATCATCGTTGGCTGTTTTGGCGCCGTGATGATGTTCTACAGCTATAAACTTGTAGTGTTCAAATGGGGCACGGAAATACCGCTGATAAATATTCCTGAAGGCTTGCGGGCAATTCCGATCACGCTGTGCGGGGCATTTACCCTGCTTTATTCAATCGGCCATCTCATTCACTTTTTCAAAAATTCCGGGAAAACGCCGGAATTGGCTGATTAGCACGAAGGTCATTCTTATGGGGCTGCTCATACTGCTTGGGATATTCGCGATTTGTGTCGTTATCGGTATTCCGGTCGCGTTCGCACTTGGCATTGCAGCTACATCCGCTTTTTTATACGAGGGGTTGCCGCTGATAATCGCCTTTCAGCGCATCGTCTCGGGCATCAACATTTTCTCTCTAATGGCCATTCCGTTTTTCATTTTTGCCGGCGAACTAATGTTCCACGGTGGCATCGCAATCCGGCTCGTGAAATTGGCATCTGCTGCGGTCGGTGCAATGCGTGGGGGCTTGGGAATCGTCAATGTTTTTTCGTCAATGCTTTTCGGTGGCATTTCGGGTTCTGCTGTTGCGGACATTTCGGCGCTAGGGTCAATCCTGATTCCTGTGATGAAAGAAAAAGGCTATGACGATGACTACGCGGTAAACGTGACCGTCACGTCATCCATCGCTGGAATCATGATTCCACCAAGCCACAATATGATCCTTTTTGCCGTAGCCGCTGGCGGTGGCGTGTCGATTTCAAAACTGTTTTTGGCCGGTGTCGTTCCTGGCGTTGTCATGTGTATTTGCTTGGCAATTGTGGCATATGTTGTCGCTGTCCGACGTGGCTACAAATCCGAAGTTTTCCCCGGGTTCCAGGCACTTATAATAAATTTTTTCATGGCTTTGCCGGGTTTGTTTACTGCAGTGATTATCGTTGGAGGCGTTCTCAGTGGTGTCTTTACCGTCACTGAATCCGGGGCATTTGGCGCGATTTATGCGCTTCTCGTAACAATTTTCGTGTATCGCGCATTGAGCTGGGAAAGTTTCAAAATCGCGGTGGTGAATTCTGTACGCACAACCTCAATGGTTATGATCCTGGTCGCCTGCTCTGCGGCTTTTGCCTATATGCTTACCTTTTTCCAAGTGCCATCAAAAATGATTGATTTGTTGCTTGGTATCTCAGACAAGCCGATCGTGATCTTGCTTATGATCAATGTCATGTTGCTTGTTTTGGGCATGATCATGGATATGGCGGCGTTGATTTTGATTTGCACGCCTATCTTTTTGCCTGTCGCCCAAATGATCGGCATAGATCCTTTGCAATTTGGCATGATATTGATGATGAATTTGGGACTTGGGCTATGCACACCGCCGGTTGGGGCATGTCTGTTTGTAGGTTGTGCCGTCGGTAATGTACCCATTGAGCGGGCGGTACGTACGATATGGCCGTTCTACGCAGCAATTTTGATTGCCCTTCTTCTCACTTCATTTGTGCCAGCGATTTCGCTCACATTGCCAAATCTTCTGGTGGATTAGACACATGGTTGATTTGAAACTTGATATTCGAAAACGCGAACGCCTGGCCGATCAGTTATATGGCCAGTTGCTTGAAAAAATTGTCGCCGGTGAATTGGTGGAAGGCGATAAACTTCCGTCTGAAAATGAAATTTCGCGAACCTTCAACGTTTCAAGACCGGTTATTCGCGAAGCGCTCCTGCGGTTGCAAGCTGACGGTTTGGTTTATTCGCGCCAGGGTGCCGGTTCATTTGTCAAAGCGCGCCCTCCTGAAGGCCTTATAAAGTTCGCTCAACCATCTGATGTCGCCGGATTGCTCAGGTGTTTTGAAGCCCGGTTGCCGTTTGAAGGTGCTGCCGCAGGATTGGCGGCGCAACGGGCAAACGATGACGACATTAACCGGATTGAACAAAGTCTTGTTGAGCTGGAAAAAGTGTTGAACACAGAGGCGATCGCAGACAAAGCAGATTTTGCTTTTCATCTCGCTGTTGCAAAAGCAACGGGAAATGATTTTTTTGTCAGTATTCTGGCATCGCTGAATTCAGCAATAATTTCGGCGATCCAGGTCAATTTGAAAATTACCCAGGCTGGGTCCCCAGACCGGATACAGAAAGTCTGTGAAGAGCACCGCGCCATTTTCACTGCGATCGCGACACGCGATATCTCCGGCGCAGATTTGGCAATGCGCTACCACATTCACCGTGCTCGCCAACGCGTAACAGACCGCCTGAGAGATCAATAAATACATAGTGTTTGATGGTGCATCGGATTTTGGCTGTCATGCATAAGAGTTTAAACCGAAAATTGAAACAAACGCATGAGGGGTTGTGATGAAGGATTTGGCCAATAAGGTTGTCTTGGTAACAGGAGCAAGTACCGGTATCGGTGCGGCTGTCGCAAAGGGCTTTGCCGCGCATGGAGCAAAAGTTGCGATCCACTACGGAACGAGTGAAAACGAAGCACGTTCTGTGCAGACTGATATTGCGAGTGCCGGTGGTGTATCTGAAGTGTTTCAGGCCGACATGCGGGCCAGCGAAGAAGTAACTAATCTCATTTCCTCGGTGGTTAAAACCTATGGCGGGATTGATATTCTTGTGTGCAATGCCGGTGGATTGGTCGCCAGGCATGGCTTGGCCGAACTGGATGATGCTTTTTACAGGGAAGTGATGGATTTGAATGTAAAATCCGTCATGGATTGTTGCTCTGCCGCTATCCCGCACCTGCTGGAAACCGGGGGAAATGTGATCGTTACCGGCTCGCTCGCTGCGCGCATGGGTGGGGGCAAGGGTGCCAGCTTGTACGCCGGAG
>CAJQND010000004.1 GCA_905479595.1 uncultured Hyphomicrobiales bacterium | reverse complement strand
GAGTGGTCAACGGATGCGGTGGCCTGAAATCATTTGTCCCAATCAGGGAGATACGCGCTGATGCAACCTGCTCTCGTTGGCCCGCGTATCCTGCTAAAGCGGCTACGCGAAGTCATGGCGGAGCCGGAAACGGCACAAACGCGTCTCGATAAAATTGCCGGATTGATCGCGTCTAACATGGTCGCCGAAGTATGCTCGATCTATGTTATGCGCCCGGGCGGTGTTCTTGAACTCTATGCCACCGAAGGGCTCAACCGGTCGGCGGTACACAAATCCACCCTCGGTATAGGCGAAGGCCTTGTCGGGGTGATTGCCGGTGATGCTGCCCCGCTTAATCTATCAAACGCCCAAAGCCATCCAGCTTTTAAATATCTCCCTGAGACGGGCGAGGAAATCTACAGTTCATTCCTTGGCGTGCCGATCTTGCGGTCTGGCCTGACGCTTGGTGTGTTGACTGTTCAGAACCGAACCGAGCGGACCTATTCTGAAGAAGAAGTCGAGGCCATGCAGACGACAGCCATGGTGCTGGCTGAGGTAATTGCTGCTGGCGATCTTGAAGAGCTCGCAGATGCCTTCGATGCCGATGTCGGGCATGTGCGTTCGCACCATTTCGCTGGCACGGCGTTGGCTGATGGCATTGCGCTGGGCCATGTGGTTTTGCACCAACCGCGGGTGGAAGTCACAAATTTAATTGCTGAAGACCTGACCGCTGAGCATTTGAGGCTCGACGAAGCGGTTGAAAAACTGCGCTCTTCAGTGGACCGGATGCTTGCCGACAATGACCTGGCGCGTACCGGTGAACACCAGGATGTTTTAGAGACCTACCGGATGTTTGCCCATGACCGTGGCTGGGTACGCAGACTGGGTGAGGCAGTGGATACGGGACTTACCGCCGAGGCCGCAGTCGAGCGGGTGCAATCTGATACTCGCGCCAAGCTAATGCGATCCAATGATCCATATTTGCGCGAGCGCCTGCACGATCTCGATGACCTTGCAAATCGCTTGCTGCGCATTCTTGCCGGGGTGACAGGCACTGCGGCGGCGGGTGTTCTGCCGCGCGATGCGATTGTCATCGCTGCGTCCATGGGACCTGCCGAGCTTCTCGACTATGACCGCGAAAGTATTCGGGGTTTGGTGCTGGAAGAGGGTGGCGGCAATTCTCATGTCACCATTGTTGCCCGCGCGCTCGGTATTCCAATGGTCGGTGAAGTGGAAAGTATCGTTGAGGTTGCTGACACTGGAGACGCGATTATTGTTGACGGGCAGACCGGAGACATCCACATCCGCCCGCCATCGACGATTGAAGACGCCTATGTAGAAAAAGTGCGCCTCTACGCACGCCGTCAAAAACAGTATGACCTGTTGAAAGACGAGCCGGCCATTACCACGGATGGCGTGACGATCAGCATCAACATCAATGCTGGCCTTGTTGTTGATCTGCCACACCTGGAAGAGACCGGTGCGGATGGGATCGGCCTGTTCCGCACGGAATTGCAGTTTATGATTGCTGCAGGCTTCCCGCGCATGGATGAACAGGTGTCGCATTACAAGGCGGTGCTTGATGCTGCAGGTGACAAGCCAGTGGTGTTTCGGACCATTGATATTGGTGCCGATAAAGTGCTGCCCTATCTGCGCCAGGCAAAAGAGGAAAATCCGGCACTTGGCTGGCGCGCTATCCGCATGGCGCTAGACCGGCCAGCACTTCTGCGGTTGCAGGTGCGCGCATTGATTAAAGCCGCTGGCGGGCGCTCCCTTCGCGTCATGTTTCCCATGGTCAGTGAAGTTGATGAGTTTCGCCGTGCCCGCGAAGTGGTGGAGCATGAAGTCGAATTTATTCGCGCACGGGGGCATGCGGTTCCTGCAGAACTGAAGATTGGTGCCATGATTGAAGTGCCTGCGCTGCTCTGGCAAATGCCTGCCCTGTTGCCGCTTACTGACTTTATCTCCATTGGATCAAATGATTTGATGCAGTTCATTTTTGCCTATGACCGCGGAGACCCGCGCCTGGTAAATCGTTACGACCCCTTGTCTCCACCGTTGTTGAAGTTGCTCTCAGAAATTATTTCTCAAGCTGGAGAGCATGGAGTACCGGTCACTGTATGTGGCGAGTTGGCCAGTGATCCTTTGGAAGCACTGGCACTCATCGGGCTCGGGCTGCGCTCGATTTCAATCGTACCAGCGGCTGTCGGTCCTATTAAGACGATGATCAGATCCCTTGATGCAGCGAAAGCCCGCGATGTGGTGATAAAGCTGCTCGATTTACCCGATCATTCGGTTAGAAATAGGCTGGCCGAATTTGCAAAATCCCACAATATTTCTCTAAATAATTGAAAAATATAACTAAAACACGTTCACTTATTAATTACCATTTTGCGTAACTATGGTTACCGAATAGTTTTATGTCTTATGCACGTGAGTTTGATTGCGTGCGATTGTTGAGTAATGAGTGATAAAATGATCCAGCATAGTATTTCCGCTCCGGCGCGTGATGGTGAAACCAGCACCGATGAGACAGACATGACCATTACACCAGCTATGGAAGCTGGTTGGTGGTTGAAACGTGAACGTGAGCAAGTTGGCGCTCGGGTTGACGATGTGGTTGCCGCGACGCGCATTGAACCAGAATATATCCGCGCATTGGAAAGTGGCCAGCTTGAGCAACTGCCAGAGCGCGACAGGACCCTGGATCTGATTTGGGCATATGCCGATTTTCTGATGCTGGAACCTGGTCCTCTTTGCTCTCACTATGGCAAATTACTCCCGGAAAATGCACCGAAGAAAACCCTGGATATTCAACAAACAGAATTCAAGGGTATCGGCATGCTGTCGCGCTTTTTAACGCCACGGATCGCCACAGGTGCGATGATAGGCAAGAGTTGTGCGGTAATGATTGCGGTTGGAACTCTGGTTTGGCTGGTGATGCCGGGTGGCAATCAGCCGAAGGAAAAAATGCTTGCACAAGTGCCAGAAATCACAGCACCTGAAGTGGATGATGTTGTTACCGGTACCATTCCGGGTGGTGCGGCTAGACCTGCCGCTGAATTACCGGTGGCGCGCAAGGTATCTGATATCAGTGTAGGTGAAACTTCCTACGACACCTCAGACTTGACCGCGCTGATCAAACGCACCGTGAGTGAAACCACGAAAAAGCAAAAGGTTGCGGCAAAGGCGCCTGAGCAGGTTTCTGCTCCCGCCAAAAAAGCAGCGCCAAAGACGACAGGGCCAATTGGCCAGGTTTATGGCGCGGCAAACAAGAATTCCCGTATTTTCATCCAGGCTGAGAACCGTGTTTACGTGCGCATTGAAGACAATGGCGGCACTGTAATTTTCAACCAAACCCTGAACGCGGGTGATGGATTTAAAGTGCCCAACCAAAAAGGCTTGGTGTTAGTGGCCCGTGATGGTGGCGCGTTGAAATATGTAGTTGATGGCAAACGCACCGGCGCGCTCGGTACTCCAGGCGAAATTTTGGTCGGCCGCTCTCTTGATCTCGATAAGTTAGGCGGGAACGGTTGAGTCGTCGCGTTTTTTGAAAAACATCAAGCATAGCAAATCTCTCTAAGGTGCGCTAAAGACGTCTCCGCGTGGCAGCTCTTGCCCGCTCCAGGCATTTCCGGATGACATCGCACCATGCTGAAAGCAGAAAAACTCGATCAGGTCCTCAATCGCTTCAACGCGGTTCAGGCGGAGCTTGCGTCCGGGCCTGAGGGTGATGCGTTCGTTCAATTGTCCAAAGAATATGCTGAACTCTCACCGGTTGCAGGCAAAGTGCAAGCGCTGCGCGATGCTGAAGAAGAGCGCGCTGGCCTGGAAGAAATGCTTGCTGACCCAGACGCCGATAAGGAAATGACTGCGTTAGCCCGCGATGAAATGGATGTGCTCGCGCAGGCCATTGAGGCGCTTGAAGATGAAATTCAGATTTTGTTGCTGCCTAAAGATGCTGCCGATGAGCGCAACGTTATTCTCGAAGTGCGAGCTGGAACTGGCGGCGATGAAGCGGCTATTTTCGCTGGTGATCTCTTTCGTATGTATCAGCGTTACGCGGAATCAAAGGGTTGGAAATTTGAGGTGGTAGAGGCCACGGAATCCGGACATGGTGGTTTCCGCGAGGCGGTTGCCAATATTTCCGGTAAAGGCCCGTACGCTATGTTGAAGTTTGAATCTGGCGTCCATCGGGTGCAACGGGTTCCCGAAACGGAAAGCCAAGGACGCATTCACACCTCGGCTGCCACTGTAGCGGTGTTGCCAGAAGCCGAAGAAGTGGATGTTGATATTCGCCAGGAAGACATCCGCATCGATACGATGCGGGCATCCGGCGCTGGCGGTCAGCATGTGAATACGACCGACAGTGCTGTGCGTTTGACCCATATGCCAAGTGGCATTGTAATCGTGCGGGCAGAAAAATCTCAACATCAAAACCGGGCGCAGGTCATGAAAGAACTGCGCGCCAGGTTGTATGAGCTGGAGCGTGACAAGTTGGCCAATGAACGTTCTGAAGAACGCCGTGGCCAGGTTGGCTCAGGCGATCGTTCTGAACGGATAAGAACCTATAACTATCCCCAAGGCCGGGTATCCGATCACCGTATTAATCTAACCCTGTACAAACTGCAGCAGATAATGGCTGGCGAAGGGCTTGATGAAATAATCGCAGCGCTCATCACAGATCATCAGACTGCCCTTTTGGCTTCGGACGATGAATAGTGTCTGGACCGTTTCCTGAAACCGCCGGTGCCTGGTTGAGAGCTGCCAGTGATGCCCTTGCAGCGGCGGGGAAAGAAACCCCTGCACTTGACGCCCGCATGCTGCTTCTGGATGGGTTGCGCATACCTCATTCGGTAATTATAGCTGATCCGGAGCTCGTATTGACCCAGCAAGAATGCGCCCACGTTAAAGAGCTGGTCGACCGTCGGTTGGCAGGCGAGCCGGTATCGCGCATTCTTGGTGTGCGGGAATTTTGGGGCCGGAAGTTTCAGGTAAACCCGGATGTTCTCGACCCACGTCCGGACACTGAAACCCTCATCGAGGCGGTTCTAGAGTTTGGTGACCAAGATACCCCAATTCGCTTTCTCGAAATTGGCACCGGTTCTGGGTGTATTGCAGTTACTTTGCTTGCCGAACGCAAGAACTGGATAGGAACTGCCACAGACATTAGTCCAGCAGCGCTCGAAGTGGCTCAGGCGAATGCGAAACACCACAGTGTGGCTGAACGCCTGAGTCTGGTCGAGACCAGTTGGGCGGATGCAGTTGATGGGTGCTTTGATGTGATTTGCTCCAATCCGCCGTATATTCCGAGCGATGAATTGAGCGGTCTCGCACCTGAAGTGCGCGATCATGACCCGCGCCTTGCTTTGGATGGTGGCAATGACGGGCTTGATGCATACCGGGCGATCGCAAAAACCGCGCCCAAGCTTCTGGCCGCTGGGGGGATGATGATGCTGGAAATTGGAGCAGACCAGAAAAATGATGTGCAAAAGGCCATGGAACGGGCACATTTGCGGCATATACGAACGAAACGTGACCTGGCCGGACACGACCGCGTAGTGATTGTACAGCATGATGAAACTGGCAATGTTGTTGAGGATGGCCAATTGTAAAAATTTTCGCTTGGAATGGGCGGCGCAACAGGTTAGTTTGCAAACAACATAAAGGTCAGCTCAGAGCTTCGGTAGCGTTTGAAACTCTTTGAGGTGGACCAGTAACAGATCTAATTGAAGATCAGGTGTTAATCGATCAAACTCTATTGTGATCACGGAAATTCCTTATGGGTTTCGAGAAAACCGTTAAGTTGAGCGGTTATTGAGCGGGCAAATATAAGCATCAAAATTGGACGTGCGCGTCAGATAAGAGCGACCTCGGTCGGCACCTGAAGAAATCGGTGCTGGCGCGGATGCTAGGTGCTTTGGGTGCATGAGGTACCCAAGAGAAAAACTACATGAGATGTGAATAGGGTTAATAGACGGATGAACCGAGGAATGAGACAGGGTCAGCAGCATAACAAGAACAGGTCGCGCAATCGTGGAAGCGGTGGCGGCGGCGGAAGACGTCAACAAAACCCAGTAAACCGGGTGTTTGAAAGCAATGGACCGGATGTGAAAATCCGGGGCAACGCCTCTCATATTGCCGAGAAGTACAATTCTCTGGCCCGTGATGCTTTGGTTTCCGGCAATACTGTCACAGCTGAGAACTATTTTCAGCATGCCGAACACTACCTTCGCATTCTTGCTGCGGCCCAAGCCTATAATCAGCAACAAGCCGCACAGGCTGCACCACCGGTGCGGGCGCCTGAGCCTTCTGAAAACAGTGAAGCCAATAGCGGGGCCGAATCTGGTGAACAACGCCCGCGCGGTGGCGATCGTCGGCCGAGGCGTGAACCGGTTGCGGAGGCCGCAAGTGCTGCTCCAAATGATACTACCGAACAGCCCGTTATCGCTGAGCCGGTTGTGGTGAAAGAATGTGCACCTGAACCGGTTGATGCTAAACCGGAACCGAAGGTCAAAAAGGCTAACGGTGCTGCAAAAAAGCGCAAGAAGGTTGATGGCGAATCTAAAAGCGCGAAAAAAGAAGCGCCTGGCGATGATGCCGCTGTAGACGAAACACCGGAAGAAGTTCCCGCTAACGTCTAGAGCGACCTCTTAAGCTACGACTGAAATTTTATCGCCGGTGGATATTTTTCCATCGGCGATTATTTTTGCGTAAATGCCGCAGTCTTGGTGGCCAAATGCAGCAGATAGCGAACGGGGGATCGTCATGTCGCGCTCCGCGCTCTGCGGATTCACATTGGTGGCCGCGCAACGTCTCGTCCGTTCAAAAACTTCCAGAAGCGGTTCTCCGCCTATGGAAAGGGATTTTCCGATCCAGTCAAATTCGGCCCAAGGCTCAATTCCATCGACTAATACATTGCCGCGAAAGCGGGCCGGATCAACTTTTGCCCCGGTCACCCGTTCAATATCGCGAACGGACGCCAAATTGATGATTGAAACAGCTTTTTCCGGCACATCGGAAAAACTCCAGTTTTGGGCACGCACAAATTTGGGAGCACCTCTTGAGGCATCTGGCAGATAGGCAGCAAAGAACTGCTCCAGCAAGTGGCGGCCAATCTTGTCATTGAGATTTCCGCTGCAAACCTGCTTGCCGTTGCGCAATATCGTTAGAATTCCAGATGTATCATCGAAGCGGCTTTCCAGTGCAGCCAGGCGCTCATCGCGCATCAGCATTAAAAAATTGACCTTTGGAAAATAGCGCGGATTAACGGCGTCGAACTTTCTCGTTCCTGCCTCAATCGCCCAGCCACGATCTCCGGCAATGCATTCGCCGCTTATAAGATTTGCGCAATCAAGCGGATCGCTACTCAAACCCTTAACGGGATAGCGAAAAATTCCAGTAATTTCAGCGGTGTTCATTTTATCCTTGCCGGGCTTGTGAATGTAATGTGGTGCTACCATATCTGATGGGAACAGGGATTGCACCGTGTCCGATGCCCACATGGGGTCGCAAAGCGGAGTATCTCGGAATAAATGCCTTCAAGAAAGGCGCATACGCTGCCAGTGCCCAGATGGGGTTGGCGAATTTGCGTGCTAGGAGAGTAAAATATGGAATTTGAGAAATATACCGAACGGGCCCGTGGATTTATCCAATCTGCACAATCGTTAGCGCTGCGCGAGGGCCATCAGCGTTTTACACCCACCCATATCCTGAAAGTTTTGCTGGATGATGAGGAAGGACTCGCGGCGGGAATAATTCAGGCAGCCGGTGGTGATAGCCGCTTGGCGCTTGGTGCTGTTGAATCTGATCTTGGCAAAATACCAAAAGTTGAAGGTGGTGGTGCAGGGCAACTTTTCTTAGCCCCGGAAACCGCGCGGGTTTTTGAAACAGCACAAAAAATGGCCGATAAGACGGGTGACAGCTACGTGACGGCTGAGCGCCTGCTTCAGGCGTTGAGCGTTGAAAAGTCGGATGCAGCTGGAGCGCTCAAAGCTGCAGGCGTAAATGCTGCCGGGCTTAACGAGGCCATAAATAATTTGCGCAAGGGACGCACCGCAGATTCTGCATCGGCTGAAAACGCTTATGATGCGTTGAAGAAATATGCGCGTGACCTCACAGAAGATGCACGCAATGGCAAGCTTGATCCAGTAATTGGCCGTGATGAAGAAATCCGGCGGACAATCCAGGTGATTTCGCGGCGGACCAAGAATAATCCAGTGCTTATCGGAGAGCCCGGTGTTGGTAAAACTGCGATTGCTGAAGGGCTTGCATTGCGCATTGTGAACGGAGATGTGCCAGAAAGTCTTGCAGACAAGCAATTGCTGTCGCTCGACATGGGCGCATTAATAGCCGGTGCGAAATACCGAGGTGAATTTGAAGAACGTCTGAAAGCCGTTTTGTCTGAAGTCGAAGCCGGTGCTGGTCAATACATCTTGTTTATTGACGAGATGCACACGCTGGTGGGTGCCGGTAAAACTGACGGGGCGATGGATGCTTCGAATTTGCTGAAGCCAGCCCTGGCCCGCGGTGCACTGCATTGTGTTGGTGCAACCACGCTCGATGAATACCGTAAATATGTGGAAAAAGACGCTGCTTTGGCGCGCCGTTTCCAGCCGGTTTTCGTTGCTGAGCCAGATGTTGCTGATACGATCTCCATTTTGCGTGGTCTTAAGGATAAATACGAACTCCATCATGGAGTACGGATCACCGACGGGGCGCTCGTTTCGGCTGCTAACCTGTCCAACCGCTACATAACAGACCGCTTCTTGCCAGACAAAGCCATCGATTTGATGGACGAGGCTGCGTCGAGGCTGCGCATGCAGGTAGATTCGAAACCGGAAGAGCTTGATGAGCTGGACCGACGGGTCATGCAATTGCAGATCGAACGCGAGGCATTGAAGAAAGAGAGCGACAAGGCCTCGAAGGACCGGTTGGATAAGCTTGAAAAAGAGCTGGCCGATGTGCAGGAAAAGTCAGATGCGATGACTGCACGCTGGCAGGGCGAAAAGCAAAAACTGGGTGACGCCCAAAAAGCGAAGGAAGAGCTGGATAAAGCCCGCTCTGAGCTTGAAGGTGCTCAACGGATAGGCGATCTGGCGCGTGCTGGTGAACTCGCGTATGCGGTCATTCCGGACCTTGAGAAAAAAATCAAGGAAACGGAAGCCATATGCAAACCAGCTGATCCAATGATGGAAGAAGAAGTGACCGGCAACCATGTGGCACAGGTCGTTTCCCGTTGGACTGGTGTGCCCGTTGATAAAATGCTGGAGGGCGAGCGTGACAAGCTGTTGCGCATGGAAGAAGCTCTTGGAAAACGCGTCATTGGTCAGTTGGAAGCAGTGACGGCCGTATCGAGCGCGGTGCGCCGTGCACGGGCAGGGTTGCAAGATCCGGCCCGCCCGATAGGTTCGTTCTTGTTCCTTGGGCCGACCGGAGTTGGCAAAACGGAACTGACCAAGGCTCTGGCCGGCTTTTTATTCGACGATGATCAGGCAATCATTCGCCTGGATATGTCGGAGTATATGGAAAAGCATGCGGTTTCTCGCCTCATCGGCGCACCGCCTGGGTATGTCGGGTATGAAGAAGGTGGCGCTCTAACCGAAGCAGTTAGGCGACGCCCATACCAAGTGGTGCTTTTTGACGAAGTTGAAAAGGCACATCCGGATGTCTTCAACGTATTGTTGCAGGTTCTTGATGATGGCCGGTTGACTGATGGCCAAGGCCGCACGGTTGATTTCCGAAATACGCTGATCATTCTCACATCCAACCTTGGTTCGGATATTCTGGTAAATCAGAAAGACGGAGAACCGGTTGAAGTTGTGCGCGATAGCGTCATGGATGTTGTACGTGCATGCTTCAGGCCTGAATTCCTCAACAGGCTTGATGAAGTCCTCTTATTCCAGCGACTACAGGCTGACCAGATTGGCGCAATTGTCGATATCCAGATGGGCCGCTTGCAGCAGTTGCTTGAAGAACGCAAGATCAAGGTTGTTTTGGAGCCAAGTGCCCGGGAATGGTTATCAACCAAAGGGTATGATCCTTCTTATGGTGCCCGGCCACTTAAACGGGTGATCCAGAAGTCCTTGCAGGACCCACTGGCTGAAATGTTGCTATCCGGCGAGATCGCTGATGGAGACTTGGTGAATGTGACTGCAGGTGATGATGGGCTGTGCTTGAACGGAGCCGGTGCATCTGACCAGGAATTTCCTGTTGAGGGTTCTCCGCAAGAAAAGGGCAGTGACGACCTCCACCAAACGATGCATTGAAAACACCTCTGAACCTGCAATACCCCGGATGTTCTCTTGAACGTTCGGGGTATTGTGTCTTGACCCTAGCGATTTGAGTGATTTTTCGCTAATAAGTGTCCGAGTTGACGGGCGCTTGTGCCCAGGAATTGATTTGGAACGAATTCATGAGCCAATCATTAAGAGAAGCCGCCGCCCTGTTTCAGGCAGGTAAGTTTGAAGACGCCAAGCGGCGGTGTGGTATTCTGGTTAAAACGCAGCCCAAAAGCGTTGATGTTCATTATTTGATGGGACTTATCTGCGAGCGTTCGGGATATTACAACGAGGCCGTGGATAGCTTTAATGAAGTCCTTAAGCTCGATCCAAAACACATTGCTTCTCTTGTGAATGTGGGCGGCGTGTTAACTACTCTAAATCGCGCGGAAGAAGCGATTGATCCGCTTCGCAAAGCGCTCAAAATGGATCGGGACATTTTCCCTGCCCGTTATAATCTGGCCCGTGCGCTCAATATGACCGGCGAGTTGAAGCAGGCTGGCAGAGAAGCCAACAAGGCTTGGGCTCTAAATCCAAATGTTCCTGAAGTTCAATTTCTAATCGGCGAAATTTATACCGAAGCCGAAGAAACCCACAAAGCAATTGATGGGTTCAGTAAATGTTTGGAAAAAAAACCCGACCATATGCCCGCCCACCTTGGATTGGCGCGTAATCTTCATCTTATTGGAGAGTTTGACGAAGCTGCCATTCATATCAAAAAAGCGCTCGAGTTGGCGCCTGACAGCCCCATGCTTCACCTGCAACTGTGCAGCGGAAAAAGGCCGGCTGAAGAAGAGGCGGTGTCGCTTGAAGTGTTTATCGAGAACGTAAAAAGAGAAGATATAGAAGATAGGCGCAAAGCAAATTTACATTTTGCTGCTGCGGACATTCTTGATCGCCAGGGAAAATATGACGACGCATTTGAGCATTACCGTAATGGGAACGACTTAAGGTCTGAAGAGTTTCCATACGAAACTGAAGGTGGTGAACGGTTTGTTGCGCATGTGAAAAAATATTTTACGGAAGAGTTTTTTGAAGAACGCAAAAACTGGGGTAGCGATTCAAAACGGCCAGTCTTTGTTGTCGGCATGCCGCGTTCCGGAACAACTCTAACCGAACAGACCCTGGCAAAACATCCTGATATTTTCGGACTTGGCGAGCTTCAAAACTTCAGTTACCTCGCCAATGATCTTGACGAAGATTCTTCGATTGTTGAAAAATTTGCAGGCTTTGATCGTGAAACTGTCTCTGCCGCAGCAAAACAATATCTAATCGGATTGCCGCTTCCCGCGCATAATATCGCCCATGCAGTGAACAAGTTGCCAGGCAATTACATGCACCTCGGGTTGATAGCCACGATGTTTCCAAACGCAAAGATTATCCATTGCCGTCGAAATGTGATGGATTCTGCTTTCTCCTGCTATCAGCAAAATTTCAAACCGGGAAACATCAGATTCACAACCAATCTGGATAGTCTGGCGCAAGTTGTGCAGCAATATCTCGATTTGATGGAACATTACCGGAAGGTTTTGCCCATTGAGATTTTTGAGCTGGATTATGAAGCGATGGTTACAGATACGGAACATTGGACCAACGCCCTATACGAGTTTGTAGGGGTGGATCCAGCAAAGATTGAAGACGCTGTTCCAACTCAAGTGCAAACGGTGAAGACAGCGAGTATTTGGCAGGTGCGTCAACCAGTGTATACATCTTCTGTTGAAAAATGGCGGAACTACGAGAAGCACTTGGCCGGTTTAGCCGCGAAACTTGGATTTGATTCAGCAAGCAAATCTTAAACTAATGCTCGAAGCTGGCGGTCATGGATGCGCGCGAGCATTAACTGTGCGGCAACAGCGCCAAGCAGGGCGATTGCCATATCGCTTTGGGTGTCCCAAATATCGCCCTGAGTGCCCAGAAAAGCTTCCGCCGCTGCGCCTGAAGTTAAGGCGGCAAGCCATTCAATCAGCTCATATGCTGCAGAAATCCCCAGAACCGATAAAGTGACGATAGCAAACAACCACTTGCCGGCTTGCAAAGGAGAGGTGCGGATGAGGAATTCGCGCGCGGCGATTGCCGGCACAAAACCTTGTGCGAAATGGCCGATCTTGTCGTAGTTGTTTCGGGTAAAGCCGAACCATTCCTGCATCCAGAAGCCCAAGGGCACTTCAGCATATGTATAGTGGGCTCCAATTAGAAGTATCGCACAATGGATACCCACGAGGCTGAGAAGAATTCCGGTGAGGGGAAACCGCCTCCAATAGCTTGCAATCAGCACGATCGCGATCAGCGCAGGGAGCGCTTCAAGCCACCATGTAAGCCGGTCGGCAGGATTGATCCAAGACCATATCGTTAGGGCTCCCAGGGTGCCCAAAGCAGCTATTGCAGCATATGTACGTGAAAGCGATGCGACGGTCATATTCGAGCCGATCACTGATTGGCCGCGACCTTTGTGTTGGTAGCGGCTTCGGCGCGCAAGCTGTTAATTCTTGCAACTTTGCGCTTAAATTGTTCCAGGATTTTGCCCTTTAAACTACGACCACTAGCTGTGCGTATTTTAAGCGGGTTAATGCGCCTGTCACCGCGGAAGACTTCATAATGCAGGTGTGGGCCAGTTGATCGCCCGGTTGAACCGACATAGCCGATAACCTGCCCTTGCCGGACGCGTGCTCCGGCTTTGATCCCTCTTGCATAGCGTGAAAGATGGGCGTAGGCGGTTTTATACCCTTTGGCGTGTTTAATTCTGATGTACTTGCCATAGGCACCGACCCGCCGGGCCATTTCAACTTTACCTGATCCTGCCGCTTTGACCGGTGTGCCGTATCCAGCTGCGAAATCAACGCCTGTATGCATTTTTGTGTAACCGAGTATCGGATGCTTGCGGCGGCCAAATCCTGAAGATATGCGGGCCGAGACTGGCGTACGCATTAGTGTCGTGGTCACTGTGCGACCGTTCTCGTCATAGTATCCAGTAATACCGTCGTCTGGTGCGGTGAAACGATAATAGGCTTTGGTCTTTTTCCCGCTTAAAGTCAGCTGGCTGTACAATAAAACCGGCCTGCGGGTTTTCTTTCCATCGACCGGCTTGCCGAAAAAGACTTCAAAACTGTCCCCGTTACGAACTTGGCGCTGGAAATCGACTTTGTAGGAGTGAACGCCGAGCATACTTGCAACCACATGTTTTGGGATGCCGTGTTTGCGGGCTGATTTATAGACGCTGCCGCGAATTTTGGCCTTCGCGAGGATGCGTTCCTGAGATTGATCCAGAGACCTGGCAAATCCAGCCGGGGTTTTAGGTTTTTGACGTGGCATCGCAATCTGCGAGCCGGATTGCGCGCCGTAATGAGCCAAATATTGTCCATCGCGGGACAATTGAACTACAACTTCCTGGTCACTTTGTGCATGTGGGCGGAAAGCAACTTGTAACGGAACAATTTCTTTGCCGCCATCGAAGGCGGTCTGCTCTGCCAGCGTGAGGATAATTTTCTGCCCGCGAGCGATCCTGCGTATTGGGTAAACCGGGTTCACGGCCCGAAGAAGCCGATGGGTATGACCAGGAGAAATACCGTTCTGGATCAAAATACCCGTTAAACTGTCTCCATATCCCATTTCGACAACCCTGCGGAATGTCGTGATGGGCTCGGTGGTCTTCCGGACGGTTGTAGATGAAGGCGAAGTGATTGGATTGGAGGAGAAATATCCCCGATTGGATGACGTATTTTCTTCGCTGTGATTGTAGGGCAATGGTTGCCCGGTCAAATCTGGGTAGTCAGGCTCGATCTGGGAGTTTAACCCGCTCCGACCAAGGGATATGTTTCTGGTTAGACCGCTATTTGGTCCTGCTCCATTGGGGTAGGCTGCTGCTGTGACAAGATTGGCGCTTGTGCCCAGGCTGGTTGCGGTGAAACTCGCCCTATCGCCTTTGCTATCAGATTCTGTTGTCTGCCAAATTCTTGAAGCATCGGTTGAAAAAAACGGCCCATCGCGGAGCGTTCCAAACAAAACCGCGCCGATAACAAGTGAACAAGTCACTCCCGCAACGCAACTGGTGACAATCCATCTGCTGTTGGTGCCAGAAGGTGTGCCAAAAAGTTCTGCGGAATGGTCAATATGATCGTTTAGATCAAACGCAGCTGCTTCAGGTGCGGCTGCGGGGGGAAAAGCTTTCTTGTCACTATCGTGGCCCAGCGGTTTATAAGCTTGGCCAGGGTCATTTTTAAAAGAAGGAAATTGGCTTTCTGCTGCGCCGGGAACCTCGGCACCCGGTGAACCGGTGCTCTCAGGAATGGCATTTTCTTCAAATGCCGAAGTTTTATTTTTCCCACCAACCAACGTTTTG
>CAJQND010000003.1 GCA_905479595.1 uncultured Hyphomicrobiales bacterium | reverse complement strand
CCATGCAAGCGCTCTCCCAACTGAGCTATAGCCCCGTGCTATTTGTGAAACCTTGAGGGTTCCGCACGAATGTTGCTTTGGTTTGCCATATTGACCAAGTCGAAGCAGCAGGGTGGGTTAGCTTGCGCTAACGGACGGTGTCTTACGCAAGTGGACAGGCAATGACAAGAGATTTTGCAAGGCTCAGGCATCTAATTTTGAAAAACTGTTTGCAGCTCATGGGTATATCAATGGTCGGCTTAATGCGTGTCGCGCTTTTTTGTCCTCACGAATATGCAAAGCAGACCCGCAATAAATATAAGAACAAGCGCTGTTCAATGAATCCAGTTAAACGAATCAGACTTCAGATCGCGTTCTTCTTTGACGGAATCGATCCGGTTTTCCTTGCTTGCGGCAGCTTGGCTCCACTTCGCGCCTGCATGGGCGCGCCACAGGATAGGCGGTCACTCTTCGCCGCCTGAGGGCATTCGTTAAAACCGAAGCCTTCCAAAGTGCGGAAAAGAAAAACCCGGCCACCGAAGTACGGTGCCGGGCAATTCGTCAATCAAATATTTATCACCCGCAAATGCCAACAAGCTTCGACATCTGGGCTAACAATGGAACGATTGGACTAGAGAACTGAGTGTTCTAAATGTCCTCTTTGTCGCCGCCGCTGATGGGGATGATGTCGGCGAGATTATCGTCTTCGTCGTCATCTTCATCGAGGAATGGGCCGTCGGCCTGATCGTCATCGTCGTCACCTTCGATTTCAACATCAGGAATATCACTTGGGATGTCGTCTTCGTCGTCGCCATCGACGGTATCGTCGTCATCATCGTCGTCAGCATCGTCAAGCGAGATGATTTCGGGGCCTTCTGCGTCAGGCTCGACTTCATCCTCGTCTGTTGTGTCAGCGGGTTTTTCTTCTTTTTCCTTTTCAGGCTTGGCTTTGGCCGTTTCGACAATCACTTCGAAAGGTGCTGCACATTTGGGGCACAGAATTGGATCACGATTAAGGTCATAGTATTTTGCGCCGCAATTAGGGCAAAGGCGTTTTTCGCCAAGTTCAGGTTTAGCCAAGGGTCAGCCTCACAAATTAGGAACAGTATCAAAACAGCAGATGCAGCATCCAAACAAGTTGTGATCTGCATGATTAGCGAGAGGGTCTAGCCTTCACTTGGGCGGCTGTCAAAGGGGTAATTGTGAATAGGTGATCTGCGACGCCGAACAGACCGTTTTCTGAAGGGATGCCTTTAGAGAAATGACTTTTCTGCCTTTGGAAAGGTGACAGCGCGTGCAATTGGGATTACACCAAACGCGCCTAACGAAGCGCCGTTAAACGGCCAACCGCTCAACCAGACCCAACGACATCTCCATGGCTTCCCAAACCAAATCCGCTCCGGTGCACGATCACACACCGGTGCCCATGAAAAGTACACCCGTTTCAGGGCTTTCCGGCACGGTTTCTGTGCCCGGGGACAAAAGCATCTCGCACCGTTCGCTTATTCTTGGCGCAGTCGCCGACGGCCAGACAAGCATTAAAGGTCTTTTGGAAGCGGATGATGTTATGGCAACCGCCGGTGCCATGAAGGCATTAGGGGCCAATATACGCAAAGAGGGTGACACCTGGCTGGTGGACGGTATGGGCAATGGCGCCCTGCTCGAACCGGAAATACCACTTGATTTCGGCAATGCCGGTACCGGCTCACGCCTGACCATGGGTCTGGTTGCAGGCTATGATTTTCCGGTCACATTTGTGGGTGATGCCTCGCTGTCCAGCCGCCCCATGGGCCGCGTGCTGGACCCGCTGCGTGAAACCGGCCTTCAAGTAGAGGGAACGGACGGAAATTCCGACAGCAACCGCTTGCCTCTCACAGTTCATGGAGCACCGCTGGCCATACCAATTACCTATCGTGTTCCTGTTGCCTCCGCACAGGTGAAATCAGCCATTTTGCTGGCGGGTCTCAACATCGCCGGAAAAACCACCGTGATTGAACCCGTAATGACCCGCGATCACACGGAAAAGATGCTGGCAGGGTTTGGTGCACAGATTGATATTGAGACAGATGATGATGGCACACGCCATATCAGTGTAACCGGACAAACCGACCTCACAGCACAGGACATCCTCGTTCCCGGGGATCCTTCGTCTGCCAGTTTCGCCCTTGTAGCTGGCCTCATTGTGCCCGGTTCTGATCTGACAGTTGAAAATGTCCTGCTGAACCCAACCCGCACAGGGTTGTTCCAGACCCTGCAGGAAATGGGTGGAGACCTGACTATCTTCAATCAGCGCCAATCCGGCGGTGAAGATATTGGTGACATTCGGGTCCGTTATTCTGAACTCAAGGGTGTTACTGTCCCGGCAGACCGCGCACCGTCAATGATTGATGAATATCCGGTGCTGGCCGTTGCCGCGTCCTTCGCCAAAGGAGAAACCCATATGTTGGGTCTCGATGAGCTGCGTGTGAAGGAATGCGACCGTTTGGCTGTTACAGCGCGAGGATTAGAGGCCAACGGTGTGGATTGCACCGAAGGCGAGGATGATCTGCGCGTGCGGGGCGGTACTGTCACGGGTGGAGGGCATGTGGAAACCCACCTTGATCACCGTATTGCCATGGCTTTTCTTGTAATGGGCATGGCGGCGG
>CAJQND010000002.1 GCA_905479595.1 uncultured Hyphomicrobiales bacterium | reverse complement strand
AAAAGGCGATCAAGCGTAAAACCGGCGCTCGCGGCCTGCGTTCAATTATGGAAGGCATTCTTCTGGACACCATGTTCGATCTTCCAGGCATGGAAGGCGTTGAAGAAGTTGTCATTTCCGGCGAGGTTGTCGATGGCGAGGCAAGCCCGCTGCACATCTATGCTGACCCGGTTGAAGAAGCCGAAGCCAGCAAGCCTGCTTAACTATTTTCTGTGGAATGAATTGAGGCAGTACAGGCAGTTCAACTGCGTGTGATTTACCTCTTGATAAAAGTTATCCCCATATCCACTTAAATACGGCTGCAATTGAGAGCCAAGCTGGCGCGAATCCCGTACCATGTATGTGAGTCATATCGCTTCTTAGCGTGGAAACTCACCTTGTAGCGAATTATCGGCTTGTTTTAGCCAATTGGCCGGTGCTATGCCACCGGACGCGGTAAAGCATGCCCATGAAACCAAGCTCCCCTTGTGCCACACAGGGCAAGTGGAGCCCGCATTGAAAAGAGACCTTAATGAGCGAGAAAAAGATCACATCAGGTTCGAAAAGCGGTGGCACCGTGGAAACATTTCCGATTTTGCCTTTGCGGGATATCGTTGTGTTCCCGCACATGATCGTTCCGCTGTTCGTCGGTCGCGATAAATCAATCAAAGCGCTTGAAGAAGTCATGCGCGATGACAAAAAAATTATGCTTGCCGCCCAGAAGGATGCCCATGAGGATGATCCGGGCCCGGAAGCGATTTATTCTATTGGAACAATCGCATCTGTTCTGCAATTGCTGAAACTGCCCGACGGCACGGTGAAAGTGCTGGTTGAAGGTACCGAGCGCGCCAATATTCTGAGCTACACGGACCGTGAGGAATATCACGAGGCGATGGCTGAGGTTTTGACCGATGAAGAGGGCGACCCGGACGAACTGGAAGCTCTATCGCGCACGGTAACGTCTCAGTTTGAAACCTATGTGAAATTGAACAAGAAGGTTCCACCGGAAGTTTTAGGCTCGATCAACCAGATCGAAGATTATGCCAAGCTTGCCGATACGGTTGCCTCGCATCTGGCGATCAAGATTTCTGAAAAGCAGGAATTGTTGGAACTTGATTCGGTTTCCGCACGGCTGGAACGGGTTTTCGGCATGATGGAAAGCGAGATTTCCGTCCTCCAGGTGGAGAAGAAAATCCGCTCGCGGGTCAAACGCCAGATGGAGAAAACCCAGCGCGAGTATTATCTGAATGAGCAAATGAAGGCCATTCAGAAAGAGCTGGGCGATGGTGATGAAGGCAAAGATGAAATTGCTGAGCTTGAAGAGCAAATCGCCAAAACCAAGCTTTCAAAAGAAGCCCGCGAAAAGGCCGATGCTGAGCTGAAGAAGCTCAAGCAGATGTCGCCAATGTCGGCTGAATCAACGGTCGTGCGCAATTACCTCGACTGGTTGCTTGGCATTCCGTGGAAGAAGAACACCAAGATCAAGAAAGATCTGGGGTTTGCGGAAACGGTTTTGGATACCGACCATTACGGGCTGGAAAAGGTCAAGGAACGCATTGTCGAATATCTTGCCGTTCAGCAGCGCACCAACAAGCTGCGCGGGCCAATTCTGTGCCTTGTCGGGCCTCCAGGTGTAGGTAAAACCTCGCTGGGCAAATCAATTGCCAAGGCAACAGGGCGTGAATTCGTCCGCATGTCGCTTGGCGGGGTGCGCGATGAGGCTGAAATTCGTGGCCACCGGCGCACCTATATTGGTTCAATGCCTGGCAAGGTCATCCAGTCGATGAAAAAGGCCAAGAAATCCAACCCGCTGTTCTTACTCGATGAGATCGACAAGATGGGCATGGATTTCCGTGGTGATCCGTCTTCAGCCCTGCTGGAAGTGCTCGATCCTGAACAAAATAACGCGTTCAACGACCACTATCTTGAAGTTGATTACGATCTGTCGAGTGTGATGTTCGTAACCACGGCCAATACGCTCAACATTCCTGCGCCTTTGATGGACCGCATGGAGATCATCCGTATTGCCGGCTACACCGAGGACGAAAAACTTGAGATTGCGCGGCGCCATTTGATTCCAAAGCAGCTGGTTAATCACGGCCTTGAGGAAAAAGAATGGGAAATTGACGAAAACGGACTACGCATGGTTATCCGCCGCTACACCCGCGAGGCTGGCGTCCGTAATCTTGAGCGTGAAATCGCATCCCTGACCCGTAAAGCGGTGAAGGAACTGATCACCTCGCGCAAGCGCAAGATCAAGGTCACAGCCAAGAACGTTTCTGATTTTCTCGGTGTGCCGAAGTTTCGCTATGGCGAGGCTGAGCGTGAAGACCAGGTTGGCGTTGTGACCGGGCTTGCATGGACTGAAGTGGGCGGTGAGTTGCTGACCATTGAAGGGCTCATGATGCCTGGTAAGGGCAAAATGACCGTTACGGGCAATTTGCGCGATGTGATGAAGGAATCAATTTCCGCAGCGGCGTCTTATGTCAAATCGCGGGCAGTTGAATTCGGCATCGAACCTCCCTTGTTTGACCGCAAGGAATTGCACGTGCACGTGCCAGAAGGCGCAACTCCAAAAGACGGCCCGTCTGCGGGGGTTGCCATGGCGACGGCGATTGTCTCGGTGATGACCGGCATCCCGGTGCATAAAGACATCGCCATGACCGGCGAAATAACCTTGCGTGGCCGGGTATTGCCAATTGGCGGTTTGAAGGAAAAGCTTCTTGCAGCCCATCGCGGCGGCATCAAGAAAGTGCTGATCCCGGAAGACAATGCCAAAGATCTTGCAGAAATTCCTGACAACGTTAAGGAAGGCCTGGAAATTGTGCCTGTTGGCATGGTTGAAGAGGTTTTGAAGCATGCGCTGACGAAAAAACTCACGCCCATCGAGTGGGATGAGGAAAAAGAGCGCGCTGCAGATGCCGCCCGGCAAGCCTCAGCTGCTGGTGGATCGCAAGAAAGTACAGTGACGGCACACTAACCGCGCTGAAACACGCAAAGAGATTTGGGGCCGGACAACTATGTCCGGCCCCAGTTTATTTAAGGAGCCATCATGTCAGAGATTGGAAGCATACGTGATTGCACAATCAACTATATTGAGTTGAACGTTGCAGATATTTCCCGTTCCAAAGCATTTTATGGCAGCGCATTTGGCTGGACGTTTACCGATTTTGGGCCGGACTATTGCGAGTTTTCCGACGGAAACATGAAAGGCGGGTTCAACGCTACTGGCGAGATTTCGTCAGGTGGACCACTGGTGGTTCTCTATGGCAAAGATCTCGATGCAAATGCGTCCCGGATTGCCAATGCGGGCGGGGTGATCTCAAAGCCGGTTTTTGAGTTCCCCGGCGGGCGGCGTTTTCAATTTACCGATCCGGATGGATATGAGCTTGCGGTGTGGTGCGAAAACTGATTGCGGCTACCCCGGTTTATCAAAGAACAAGAAACGTTATGAAACTCGAATTTTGATCAGTTATCAGACACTGCTTTTTCTTGTCTCCTGACGAATAATCCCTATACAGAATAAAACCCCGTAAAACCTTAAAATCCATGGGCGAATCAAAATCTGAATGATTCGGAAAATCCCGAAATTTGACCAATTTCGCCTTAAACCGGCCAAGTTCTGTGCGTATCTCACTGCGCTAAGCTGTTGTTTTGTAAGGGGTTAGCTAAAAAACCCTAAGAATCCTTGCATTTCTGCGGTTTTTGCCGTGAGCATCGCCTTACGGTAGTACCTGAGTACACGTTTAGATTTCACATCAAGAGAGGAGACAGCCGTGAACAAGAACGATCTTATTGCAAAAGTTGCTGAAGCTGCCCAACTTACAAAGGGCGACGCAGGGGAGGCTGTCGAAGCAACTCTTGAAAACATCATGTCTGCGCTGAAAAGCGGTGACGATGTACGTCTGGTTGGGTTCGGCACTTTTTCGGTTTCGCAGCGTGCAGAAAGCCGTGGACGTAATCCACGCACTGGCGAACCGATGATTATTCCAGCATCGAAAAACCCTAAATTCAAAGCCGGTAAGGCTCTGAAGGATGCGGTTAACGTGGCATAATCTGCCAAATAAACTGAATTAAAACCCCCGTTGCATAACATGTGACGGGGGTTTTTCTTTGCCCAAATTGCCAAAAACTCACCTTTCCTCTTGCAGGCAGAGGGGAGAATGATTAAACCTGCCTCTCGTTTTCCAGGGCGGTTAGCTCAGCTGGTAGAGCGCCTCGTTTACACCGAGGATGTCGGGAGTTCGAGTCTCTCACCGCCCACCATTTTTCCTGTTGTTTTAAACGGGCGCATTTTATGAACACCGATGCCCTCCAAGCCCATGCAACAAACGCACTGAATGCAATAATTGGTTGGGCAACAAGCCCACAATTCTATGCCCAGATTGGCGTTATCGTCTTTGCATTGCTGGCAGCTTATATGCTGACCGGCGTGGTGCGCCGGAATACAGCGTTGTTTGCAGAACCCGAAGAAGGCGCAAAATTCTTTAAAGTGCGCGCATTCATTCATTCGGTCGGCGATTTACTGTTTCCCTTACTGGCGGTAACCGGACTTGCTATCGCGGTTGAGACCGTAGCGGGTGCAGTGGGCAGTACGTGGCTGGTCAAACTCGCCCAAAGCCTGGCTGTTGTTTATCTTCTTTATGCGCTGATCAAGCGGTTCATCACCCACCCGATTATCCGCACTGCCGCAATTTGGGTCGGCTTGCCAGTGGCAGCGCTTAAGGTATTTGGTCAATTTGATGCGGTATCCGGCTTTCTTGATGGCATATCGCTTGAAGCCGGCAATATCCGTATATCACTGTATTTCCTGATCAAGGCGGCGATTGCCGGTGGATTGTTGTTCTGGCTTGGACGGTTTTCGACCAATGTCGGCCAACGGGTTATCCGAGGTCAGGAATCACTCGATGTTCCTACCCGCGAGCTGTTTGTAAAACTATTCGAAATCGCCATGTATTTTGGCATTTTCGTTTTGCTGTTGCAGGTTCTGGGACTTGACCTGACGGCGTTGACGGTTTTCGGCGGGGCGCTTGGTGTTGGTCTCGGGTTTGGATTGCAGCAAATCGCGTCGAACTTTATTTCCGGCATGATCTTGCTCATTGAACGTTCCATGTCGGCTGGTGATTATATTGAGCTGGAAGACGGCAAGGCCGGGATTATCAAAGACATCAATATGCGCTCGACCACGCTTGAGACCTTTGATGGCAAAGAAATCATGGTGCCGAACGAAAAGTTCATCACGGCGCCTTTTGTCAACTGGACCCGCGACGACCCGCGCCAGCGCTACGAGGTGGAGTTTTCGGTTGCCTATGACACCGATTTGCACAAAGTGCCTCCGGCGATAGAGGCGGCGGTATCAAAACACCCAAGAGTGCTGCAGGAACCTGAAAAACCAGATTGTGAATTGCGCGGCTTTGGTGAGTCAGGTGTGAATTTTGCAGTCGAATTCTGGGTTGATGGTCTCGATGACGGGCCAAACAAGTTTTCATCCGATGTCCTGTTCCTGGTTTGGGATGCCCTGAAAGCGGAAAACTTCACCATTCCATTCCCGCAGCGCGAGGTACGGATGATCGAAGGTGCGCCAAAGCTTGCAATTCGCAAATCTGGATCAAATTTAAAGAAATAATTTTTTTGCTAAGCTGGTCCTTGTCCTTGCTTGACTTCGACTTGGGGCTGGCTTAAACGGAACACGCCTTTGAGGAACGGTGTTTCTCATAAAGTGCCCGCGGGGGTGTAGCTCAGTTGGTTAGAGTGCCGGCCTGTCACGCCGGAGGTCGCGAGTTCGAGTCTCGTCACTCCCGCCATATTTTTTTCAGACTAAAACCGGCGTTTGCCGGGAGTACACCAAATTTTATGGCGACTTCATCTGAAACAATCCGGCACTATGAAGGTCCAGCCTTTTTCCTGCGCGCATTTCGTCCGTTTTTCTTTGCTGCTGGCGCATGCGCAGCACTTGCTTTGCCTATATGGGTTGCCGCAATTGCGTTTGGTTTGAAAACACCAGGCCATCTTTCGCCACTTGACTGGCACGTCCACGAACTGATCTTCGGCTACATAGCCGCAGTAGTGACGGGATTTGTGCTCACTGCTATCCCCAATTGGACAGGTCGCCTACCGGTTACAGGTATTCCGTTGGCGCTGTTGTTTGCGTTGTGGATCCTGGGTCGGATCGCGACAAGCATTACGCTGTTTTCGCCCGAGGTTTCCGCGATTTTGGACAGTTTGTTTTTGTTTGTTCTAGCGGCCATCGTATGGCGTGAAGTACTGGCAGGTAAAAACATTCGCAATGCACCGGTTTGTGCCTTGATAACGGCGTTCGCGCTGGCAAATGCCGGGTTCCATCTCAGTGCGCTGAACGGCTGGGATATCGGCTTTGCGCAACGTGGTGGTTTGGCGGTTATTGCGTTTTTGCTGAGCCTGATTGGCGGGCGCATTGTGCCGAGCTTTACCCGCAACTGGCTCGCCAAGCAGAAGATCACCGAACTGCCTGCACCAATGGGAAAATTTGACGCCGTGGCCTTAATCGCCACTGGCATTGCGCTGGTGGCGTGGGTGTTAGCGCCTGAACACGCGTTGACAGGCGGTTTGATGGCTCTTTCGGCCTGTATTGTTACTGCGCGGCTGGCACGCTGGCGTGGCTGGTCCACACGCGGCGAAGTGCTGGTATTGATTCTTCACGTTGGGTTCGCCTGGCTTCCCATTTGGATGGCGCTAACGGCATTGCAAATCCTGTCGCCGGATACACTTTTGGCGTCCACATCCCTGCATGCACTGACAGCAGGTGCAATTGGCACCATGACGATGGCTGTTATGACCCGGGCGAGCCTCGGCCACTCGGGCAGGGCGCTAAGTGCTGATGGTTTAACGAAGATAATTTATCTGTTGATCACCACAGGCGCGGTTCTGAGGGTTTTAACAGGTTTACTGCCATTTGATCCAACTGCATTGCTGGTGGTTGCTGGCGGGGTGTGGAGTGCCGGATTTGCGGCCTTTACAATCGGCTATGCACCGATCTTCTTTGCCCGCAAATAATATCCAGCGCGGCGATATGGCGCGTATCGGAAATTTGGCCAAATTGTGCTGTTTGCCTTGCGTGGTTCCGTGCAGTGCGGTAACACCCTGAGGGGTTTTTATTACAGGGGGTCCCAGCCGTTATCGGCGCGGGGCGTATGGCGGAATGGAAGAGCTACTAAGAGAATATTTGCCGGTTGTCATATTCATCGGCATTTGTCTCGTCATTGCCCTTGCCCTCATGGCGTCTGCGATGATCATTGCAGTCCGCAAACCGGACAGTGAAAAGCTCTCTGCATATGAATGCGGTTTTGATGCATTTGATGACGCCCGCATGAAGTTCGACATCCGGTTTTATCTGGTATCTATCCTTTTCATCATTTTCGATCTGGAAGTAGCGTTTTTGTTTCCCTGGGCAATTTCTCTCAAGGAAGTCGGCGTTTATGGCTTCTGGTCGATGATGATTTTCCTCGGCGTGCTGACCATCGGGTTCATCTATGAATGGCGTAAAGGAGCCTTGGAATGGGATTAAGCGACAACAAAACAATGATCGCGCCTCAACCGAAAGGCATTATTGATCCTTCGACGGGCAAGCCAATCGGCGCCAATGATGCGTATTTCGGTGAAATCAACAATGAGCTTGCCGATAAGGGCTTTCTTGTTACGTCAACAGACGAGCTAATCAATTGGGCACGCCAAGGCTCGTTGATGTGGATGACATTTGGACTTGCATGTTGTGCGGTCGAAATGAGATCGGAAGAGCA
>CAJQND010000001.1 GCA_905479595.1 uncultured Hyphomicrobiales bacterium | reverse complement strand
CGGGAACCGGTGGCTGGGAAGCTGCAATTGCCAATACGCTTTGTACCGGTGATAAAGTGATTGCTGCGTGCAACGGCATGTTCTCGCACCGCTGGATTGATCTTTGCCAGCGCCATGGACTGGACGTTCAGGTGATCGATGCGCAATGGGGTGCTGGTCTGCCAGCCGCCGAGTATGAAAAGGCGTTACGCGCCGACACCGGCCACAAGATCAAGGCAGTTCTTGCAACACATAATGAAACCGCAACGGGTGTGCGCAGTGATATTGCTGCAATCCGCAAGGCCATGGACGCAGCAGGCCATCCGGCTTTGTTGTTTGTTGACGGGGTGAGCTCAATTGCCTCGATGGACTTTCGCATGGATGCATGGGGCGTTGATGTTGCCATCGCTGGTTCGCAGAAAGGTTTCATGCTTCCTGCGGGGCTCGCCATTGTTGGGGTGAGCCAGAAAGCTCTGGCCGCCATGGAACATGCGACCCTGGCCAGAACGTTTTTTGATTTCCGCGATATGCGTAATGCATATGAAAATGGAAGTTACCCCTACACGCCAGCTGTTGGTCTGTTGAATGGACTGAACACTGCAATCGATATGCTGCTGACTGAGGGGTTGGAGAATGTTTATGCGCGTCATTACAGGTTGGCGGAAGGGGTTCGCCAGGCTGTCGCTGCATGGGGAATGAAACCCTGCGCACAATCGCGAGACGTTTACTCCGATACCGTAACTGCGGTTGTTGTGCCGGACGGCTTCAACGGAACTGATGTTGTCGCGGTTGCGGCGGAAAAATATGGCGTTCCGTTTGGTGTCGGGCTTGGTGAGGTTGCCGGTAAGGTGTTCCGTATCGGACATTTGGGAAGTTTGACTGATGTTATGGCGCTTTCCGGTCTTGCAACGGCGGAAATGGCAATGGCGGATCTGGGTTTCCCGATAAAGCTTGGCTGTGGTCTTGCGGCAGCTCAGGAATACTACCGAAATAGCGCAGGCGAAACCCAACGCAAGGCAGCGTGACAGGCAGGATGACCGCGATGATAATCCCAACCTATGATGATGTACTTGCTGCGCACGAACGCATTGCGCCGCATGTGCATCGTACGCCGGTTCTAACGTCGAGCTATCTCAACGCGTTAACCGGCGCTGAATTGTTCTTCAAATGCGAGAATTTTCAAAAAGCTGGCGCGTTCAAGGCAAGGGGTGCATCCAATGCGGTTTTCGGACTGGATGATGCTCAGGCGGCAAATGGTGTTGCCACCCATTCCTCTGGTAATCATGGGCTTTCGCTCGCCTATGCGGCGGGGCGCAGAGGCATCCCTGTAACTGTTGTTATGCCACGCACCGCGCCTGAGCCAAAAAAGGATGCTGTGCGCGGGTATGGCGGACAGGTGGTTGAGTGTGAACCTTCCACGTCGTCGCGCGAAGAAGTCTTTGCCAGGGTTGTTGCTGAATCCGGTGCCGAGTTCATTCACCCGTATAATGATGCCCGTGTTATTGCTGGCCAGGCAACGTGCTCGCGTGAGTTGTTGGAGCAAGCGGAAGGTCTCGACGCCGTGATCGCGCCAATTGGTGGAGGTGGAATGGTATCGGGCACCTGTTTGACTCTTTCGAATGTGGCACCTGGTGTTGAAATCTATGCTGCTGAACCGAAAAATGCTGATGATGCCTGCCGCTCGTTCAAGGCAGGCCACATAATCGCCGATGACGCGCCGCAGACGGTGGCAGATGGATTGAAAGTGCCGCTAAAAGAGCTAACCTGGCACTTCGTTTCAAATCATGTCACCGACATTTTCACGGCGACGGAGCAAGAAATTATCGATGCGATGCGCTTGATCTGGCAGCGCATGAAAATTGTCATGGAGCCATCTAGCGCGGTGCCATTGGCGACAATTTTAAAAAACAAAGACGTGTTTGCCGGCAAACGCATCGGCGTGATTATCACCGGCGGTAATGTTGATCTTGGCAAACTGCCCTGGCTTTAAAGTTTATGGAATTGGGAGAACGAAAATGAATGCGATAGTGCAAAATAGCGGTCTTGAAGTCGGCTACGACATTCCAGCCACCATCGGAACGGCTCTTGGCGATGTGCAAACGCCGTCCCTGATCGTTGATCTGGACGCGTTTGAACGCAATGTTGAACGGATGAAGAAATTTGCCGCTGAAATGGGCGTGCGCCACCGGGTTCATGCGAAAACGCATAAATCGGCAGACATTGCGCTCTATCAGATTGAACATGGCGATGCATGCGGTGTGTGCTGTCAGAAAGTCAGCGAAGCCGAAGCACTGGTTCGTGCTGGTGTGAAAGACATTCTGGTTTCCAACCAGGTGCGCGACCCGCTTAAGATCGACCGTCTGGCGAAACTGGCCAAAGTGGCGCGCACTATTGTGTGTGTTGATGATATCGACAATATCGCTGGTCTTTCGAGTGCCGCGCGAAAACATGGCACCGAACTTGAAGTACTGGTTGAGATCGACTGCGGGGCAGGGCGCTGCGGGGTCGAATTTGGCCAACCGGTCGTAGATATCGCAAAAGCGATTGAGGCGGCGGCCAATTTGAAATTTTCCGGCATTCAAGCCTATCAGGGCGCAGCCCAGCACGTGCACGATTTCGAAGCCCGCAAGGGGCAGATCGAAACCGCGATCAGGCAGGTTGGCGAGACAGTGGACATGCTCAAGGCTGAAGGCCTGGATTGCGACATCGTTGGTGGTGCAGGCACAGGGTCCTATTATTTCGAGGGTGCGTCGGGGGTTTATAACGAGCTGCAATGTGGGTCTTACTGTTTCATGGATGCTGATTACCAGCGCGTGCTCGACGATAAGGGCGAAAAAATCAGTGAATTTGAAAACAGCCTGTTTATCTGGACCTCCGTCATGTCTCACACTAAGGCAGACAAGGCGATTTGTGATGCAGGGCTGAAAGCCCAGTCGGTAGATTCCGGCTTGCCGGTGGTGTTTGGCCGTGATGATGTTGAATATATCAAGTGCTCGGACGAACACGGCGTGATCGCTGACCCGGACGGCAAGCTGAAAATCAATGACAAGCTGAAGCTGATACCTGGTCATTGCGACCCGACCTGTAATGTTTATGACATGTATGTGGGTGTGCGCGATGGTAAGGTGGAATGTCTGTGGCCGGTAACGGCTCGCGGGAAAGCATTCTAGGGTCCTGACCAAAGGCAGAAAAATCCAACAGAGAGAGGGCGCGCAATGTATGTGGTGCCAGAAAAACTGATCGGTGAACTGATCAGCGCGGAAGCCTCGTTTGGTGCGGTGGAGGCGGTGTTTGCTGCCATGGCACGCGGGGACGCCTATAATTTTCCGGTTATCCGCGAGGCGATCGGTTATGGGGATGCCCTTTATGGCTTCAAGTCGGGATTTGACCGGGCTGGGCTATCTCTGGGGCTCAAATCTGGCGGCTATTGGCCAGGCAATGAGGCCAAGGGGCTGACCAATCACCAGTCAACTGTATTCCTGTTTGATGCCGATACCGGACAGGTGAAGGCGGTTGTTGGTGGTAATCTGCTCACCGCATTGCGCACCGCTGCGGCCTCGTCAATTTCAATCAAGCATCTGGCGCGGCCTGATGCGAAAGTTCTGGGCATGGTTGGTGCCGGTCATCAATCCGCATTCCAAATGCGCGCCGCTATCGGGCAACGGAATTTTGAAAAGATTGTTGGATGGAACTTCCATCCAGAAATGCTGTCCCGGCTTGCTGATACGGCAGAAGAACTTGGCGTGCCGTTTGAGGCGGTCAGTCTTGAAGAACTGGGTGCACAGGCCGATGTGGTCATCACCATTACCTCAAGCTTTGCCCCGATCATTTTGAATGGTCAGATCAAGCCCGGTACCCATATCGCATGCATGGGAACCGATACCAAAGGCAAGCAGGAAGTTGATGCCGCCATTGTCGCCAATGCCAGTGTGTTTACTGACGAGATTGCTCAGGCGATCACCATTGGGGAATGCCAGCACGCCATTGCAGATGGGGCATTGAAAGAGGCAGATATTGCCGAGATCGGTGCAGTGATTAACGGCACGCATCCAGGTCGGCGAAACGCAGAGGAAATTACGCTTTTTGATGGTACGGGTGTCGGTCTGCAAGACTTGGCAGTAGCCTCTGCTGCGGTTGATCTGGCGGTCGAACGGGGT